>JAJZDO010000236.1 GCA_021805955.1 Acidobacteriota bacterium | reverse complement strand
GAAATTCGTCACCCATTCGAGCGAGGAATACAGTCCAGCGCGAATCGCGACAGGTGTTTTGTCAGTTACGGAGTGATGTCCCTAATACTGCACGGAATTTGTCCGCAGCGGGACGTTTTTTGGGGCTGGATTAGCACGTTGGTAACATCCGGGCGGGCACCGGCAATAGCGAACGCCTTCCCCACGTCAGTCGAGGGATCGGCGTTTTTCCACCAGAGAAGAGAATCTGGGTGCCCCAGGTCTCGATTCTGAGACCTGGGGTTCTGTCACGGCACAGCCTTCCACGCACCTGATCCAGAAGATTCGCAGCAGAACGCTACAGCGTGTAGACGTCTCATACCGAATCATGCCTCTTGGCAGGGAGACAATCTGGAGTCCTCCGTTCGTGGTTCGCGCGAACTTCCCACATCTCAAATTCGAGATGTGGGGCACCCAGATTCTCGACCAATTACTTTTTCTTCGTAAACAGGCTCAGATCGATCGCGCCCGCCATGGCCTGATATCCGGCATCTTTCGGATGCAGATGGTCGCCGGAATCGTATTGCGCCGCGAATTGCTGCGGATTCTGCGGGTCGCGCACCGCCTTGTCGAAGTCCGCAACACCGTCGAAGATGGGGCTGGTACGAATCCACTCATTCACCGCGTTGCGCACCTGATTGCCCGCGTCGGAATAATATCCGCAACCTTGATACGGAGTCAGCGTCGCGCCGATCACTTTGATGCCGTGTTGATGGGCCTGCGCCGCAATCTCTGCGATGCCAGTCTCTAACCGCTGCGTCAAATCGCCGTAGGGTTGATGGTCAGAAGTGAACCGTCCGATGTCGTTGATACTTTCCAGAATAATGACGTAGCGCGCCCCACTGCGCGCAATCGCGTCCGAATTGATGCGCGACACTGCGTTTGGCCCGTAGCCGTCCAGCAGCACGCGATTGCCTCCGATGCCGACATTCACAACGCCCAGCACGCCGGCTTTTTTCGTACCGGGATCAGCCGCCAGACGCGACGCCAGATAATCCGGCCAGCGATGATTTTCGTTCACAGTCGCATACGCTCCGTCTGTAATCGAGTCGCCAAACGCAATCACAGCCGAGTCTCCCGGCGCATCGACATCGACACCCGACACAACATACCAGGATTTGCTCTCCCAGGATTTGCCCCCCAGGTCCGCCGCCGCTACTTGATTGCCGGTTGCCGCGTAGGAGATTTGTTGCGCTCCGGAATGTGTCGTTGTCGCCATGGTGTGATCGGGAAAATAGATGCTGACGTCCATGTCCGTCAACGCCGGAACGTTCAGCGCAACCGGATCGCTGACCACCTCCGCGCCGGGAGGAATGACGACCGAGTCCATATTGTTGAACGTCAATGGATGGTCGGTGCCCGCTTGAATGCCGCTTTGATTCGGAGTTCCATCGGCATTGGCGCCAAAACTTCCGCTCGCGCTCAACGCGATGTGCGCCGCGCCAATATGCAGCGGCACCGTGCCGAAGCGGTTCGAGAACCACACGCGTGCCTGCTGGCCGCCAACGCTGCTATGCACAATCTCCCGCAACGTCTGCCCAGTAAAGTCGGAAGCGCTGCCGGGATCGACCGCAACCATGCCCGCGCCCCAGGTCGCCACCCACGGCGAGTGCGCTGCCGCACTTGCGGCGTAACAATTGGGGACAACCAGCATGAAGCCTGCCATCGCCAACGCTGCAAAACCGGCAGCCTGCTTGCGCGAGGCGCCATGAACACGTCCATCGAGTCTCAAGGAAGTTGGAAAGAAGTGCATGAGTTCTCCTCAAATATCTGTCAGAGAAAATGTATCAGCAACCATGCCGGATTGGCGAAATTTCCGGGCCTCTTTCCAGTTTCCATCGCGCCACGCAGACGGTCCTCCCGGCGTGGTGCGATGTTTCTTCACCCAAAAAATTGCTCTTGCGACCGAAGGCCGCGCAAAAAGCTGAGCAGAGACACGGCCGGCGGAAAGTCTCACCAGCCATGTCTCCTCCGATTGAATTGGCAGAAGAGCTTCTGCTGCGCTGGGATTATCTGCGTCTCTGTCTCTGGCGGTAGATTTGTCGACTGGCATAGTTCTGCCGCCGGTTGATATTTTGCCGCTGGCGCCATGTAAGCCTGCCGCCGTTTGCGCGACGGTCCGCCACAACGGAGCGATGGATGTTCTGTTGGCGATTCAAGTCCCTTGCCGCTTGACGGGAATTGAGTTGTCCGGTCCGAAGCCCTTGAGCAATTCTTCCCTGCTGATTGTAGGCGCGGCCATTCACCGTGTCCCTTGCCGCTATGGCTGGATTCCCATGATTGGCGGAGTAAAATTGCGACCTGTCCATGCTGGCCCTCTGCTCATGTGCCATCTGGTTGGCCGTCGGCTGGAAGTGCTGCTCGCGAGCCGCCTGCATTTCCGCGCGCGTCGGAGCCGCATGAATACCGCCCTCGCCGCCGTTGTAGCTGACGCGGTTATTGACCACCGTATTGTTGATCACTGTCCTGTTGTACGTATTGTGGATGATTGTCGTATTCACATTCATCACAGAGCGGTTATAGAAGAAGTTGCCGCCGCGCCAGTAGCCGCCGGCAAAACCGATCCCGCCGTAACCAAAACCATAGTTCACGCCGCCATAGAAGCCGACATGAGGGCCCCAGTAGCCAACGTGCCACACATACAAGCCTCCGGCAAAGCCCCAGTATCCCGGCGTCCACAGCAAACCCACTCTTGGCGGATGCACCCATACACCGGGGACCCAATAATACCCGGCAGGGCCGTATGCCCAGTAGCCCGGTGTCCACAAGTACCCGGCTCCCGGGCACACTGGCTGCGTATAAACCGGCAGAGCAGGCGGCGCGATGGCCACCGAAACAAACACCCCGGCAAACGAGGAGGCTGGCATCGCAACGATTGCCAGCGCAAGCAATATCTTTCGCAATGAACCAAAAACGAGCATGACCTAATTCTTCTCCCGTCGTCCTAATATTCGCTCCCCGCATAACTGCTTTGCCTGCAAAGGAACGCTTTTCCAGGCCGCAAGTCGTGCGATGTCTGGCCTTGTTTCGGTATGGACGCATTCCACACGGAATTGTTGCGGAAAAAATTCGCTTGGGATGCGGGTGCGGTTACCGCTGCGCGTGTATCTGGCGGAACTTCTTTCAGGGAAAAGGAATGCGTCAGTATTCGCGCTGGTAGGTGCGGGTAATGCGGTCGTGCCAGCAGAGATTGTCTTCGTCGACAAAGCACCACAGGAACCCAATTCCCAGCGGCAGCAGGGAAACCCACCACGCAGCCAGGCGACGTTGCAGCGCGGAGCGGGTCGGGTTCTGGTCGTCAAAGGTGCAGAGCGCAATGTGCGCATACAACATCCCGGCCGTGGCGCCGCTCAACGAGAAGAACAGCATCTGGTACAGCACCCACAGCGCGACATACACCACGCCCGCCAATGCTACGGCGGTCAGCCCCGTGGGCAAGTGCGGAGTGGATGCAACAAAGACCGCGAGAAATCCGAGGAAGCTGGCCGTCACGGCGGCAAAGTCCACAGCAAAGGCCATCACGCGGCGATCGATCGAAGCCGGATCGACCATGAACGGCACATATTCTGCAACTGTGGACTGCGCTCGCCGGCTGTACGCTGCGGGTTCCTTGTCGAGCGAGATCGAGGCCCATTCCAGTCCGCGAAAATTGTTTGCGGCCGGCGCGCTGGAAGCGGAACTGATCGAACGCGCCGACTTGCAAACGTCCGCATTGATGTTCGAGGGAGTCGTCGCGGAACGAGCTTCCATCCCGGATGCCGGAAAACGTTGTGTACAGCCCTCGTTGACATATTCGCGTGTCGTGGGCCCTGCGGTCTGCTTCGCAACAGAACTCGGCGCGGCTTTCGCTGCGATTTCATACTTTGCGGCTTCAACCACGCTCCGCTGCACACCCGCTACGAATTCTTCGATCGCTTTTCGTTGCTCTCTCGCGGCTTGTTCCGTAATCGGTTCCAACGTCGATTGCATCGCGGCTTCGATTTCCGGCTGGACCTCAACTTCCGGCTGCACCTCAAAGATTCTCAGTTGCGTAGGCTGCTCGTCCTGAGATGAGGGCGTCTGGTCGCGGGTGGGGTCCTCCGGCAGATGGGGTCGAGCCCGGCGGGAAGAGACCAGTTCGCGCGGAAACTCAATCAGTTTCGACGGCAGCATGGCTCGGGGTTCAATCAGCGACGAAGCCAGAAGATCTTCGAGCGACGGCTCTGGTTCCGGCTCGGCCTGGTGCAGGCGCATCTCTCGGGTACGCGCGGCAAACTGCGGCATCACAGGGGTTCCCGGCGCCATGGACTGGGTAACGATGGCGGAACCATACCGCTGAAGAAACGCCTGCTCCCCATCGGCCGGACGACTCAAGGAGATCGAGGTCTCCGCTGAATTTTTGGAGGAGGGCTGAGCGCTATCGTCTGAATTTGAATTGACGTCCTGAAATAAATTGCCGGTAGTCTCAAGTGCGGCAGCTTCCGCGGCTTGCTGCGCGCGCTTCTCTGCCGCCAACGCCTCGGCACGCGCTACCTCGGCAGCTAACAATTCACTGTACGTTGGCGCGGCTGCGTACCGCGATGCAACCGCACGAGCGATTTTCGTCGCTCGAGAATCGACAGGTGCGCGGGTCGGCGACGGGGGCTGAACCGCTGTTTGCGGGCGGTGCGCTCGATACCGATCGAGACGCTCCGTAATCTCCTGTTTCCAATCGCCGCTCAGCAGTGGCTGCTGGGGGACTAGTGGGGACTGTGTCGCGGACAATGCTGTACTCACCCTCGTTCTCCTATTTTATAGCCCTATTATTAGTGCAATTTCCACAAAAAAATTTGTCCCCTGAAATTTGCTGCCTGCCAAACTGGAATGCAACGGAAGCACTCAGTTCCGTCTCATCTCAAAAACGCTTTTCAAATCGGCTTGGGAAGGAAGAATCGCGGAGAGATCCAACAAAGTTGGGCGCGCTGCGTGCAGCACGAAAGCGTCGTCGCCAAAATTGTCTTAATACCAGAGCGGCGGATCGGAAAACTAACGACCAAAACTTTGCCCGGGGCAGGAACGTTTACACTGAAAGTGTTCCGGCCAATGAGAACCCGTGCTTGTATCTGTACCATGCTGCTCGCGTTTTGTCATGTGCGAATGAATGCGCAGACATCGATCATGCGGCTTCCGCGCGGTCATTCGGGAACCCATCCGGTCCTTCTTCTCACTGCGAAAATGCAGGCGAGCGCACCACCGGCTTCCAGCCAGAACTCAGTTGCAACCGCATCGGCTACAGCACCTTCCTCGGATTCCGCGCTTCCAGATGCGCCACAACCTGCGACTGAAAATCTGCCGATTGCCGAGCCGATTCCCGCGCCGTCCGCCGGCGTCCCGGTCACCATCCATGCGCGCCGTCAGGAACGCCGCGGCGATACCTACGATTTACGAGGCGGGGTGGAAATCGACTATCAGGATTACGTGATCCTCGCCGACCATGCCAACTACAACACCGCCACCGGGGACATCGATGCTGACGGCCACCTTCAAGTAACTGGCGGACCCGATCAGGAAGACTTTGCCGCCGATCACGGCACTCTGAATCTGAACCAGCAGACCGGCCACTTCTATAATGTGATCGGATCGGTGGGCGTGCTGCATGCGGCGTCCCCGGCAAATGCGTATGTTCCCAGGCTGTTTGGGCTTCCGCCGTCCAGCAACAAAGGCCTGTACACCTCGACGAATCCATTTCTGATCACCGCCAAAGAACTCATCAAAAAAGGTCCGGATAGCTATGAGTTGGTCGGTGGCAGCATGACCTCCTGCCGCGTGCCCAAGCCCGATTGGCGCATTTTCGCGCCCCACATTATGGTAGACAATGGCACCGCGAAGGCAGCGAACGCCAACTTCCGCGCCCTGGGATATCCCATCTTGTACCTGCCGTATGTCACCCATGGCGTGGATTCCTCCAGCCGGCAATCGGGTTTCCTGATTCCCGCGCTGGAAGTGGGCTCCGTCATCAAAGGCACGGTGATTGGCGAGCAATATTACTGGGTCATCAATCGCAGCGCGGACCTGGTAGTGGGCTTCCAGTATTATTCCCTGCGCGGATGGGAGCAGAACGCCGAGTTCCGCTACAAGGGTATGGGCAAGACTTTCGTGCATGGACTGTATAACGGACTGGAGGACCGTGGCCTGGCTCCGCTCTATATCAACCAGGGCGGCCAGGACACCATCATCACTGCCCGCCATGACTTGACTCCTTATACCCGTGCGGTCACCAATGCGGAGTATCTTAGTTCCTATATCTACCGGCTGATCTTCGCCGAAAACTATTCGTTGGCGGTCGCCTCCGAAGTCAAGTCGTGGGCCTTTCTGACCCACGAAAAAAATGGCTTCGCCAGCAGCTTCGATGCTGATCGCTATGAGAAATACGCCAGCCTCATCTCCGGGGATGAGGTCCACATCTTCCATCTGCCGCGGATCGAGTTCGACGCCCTGGACCACAATCTGGGCCGGTCGGGGGCGTTCGCTGGCGGCGAAGCATCGCTCGGATTTCTGGCGCGCTCTGAGCCCTATTATCAGGCCCACCACGTCGGCCGCCTCGATCTGTTCCCCCATGTCACCATGCCCTGGATCGCGGATGGATGGACGTTTCGCCCAACGTTGGGCCTGCGCGAGACAACCTACTCGCATAGTCAATTGCTGGGGCCCGTACCCTCCATAGCCCCCAACCAGCCGGCAACGGCATTGCCGGGCGAAGATGCCGTCCCAATCGCCAAAAACGCCAGCATCAATCGCGCCGCCATGGAAGCCGACCTCCAGATCCTGCCTCCCGTATTGGAGCGTGACTTCGACGGTCCGTATCTGGCGAATCATTTTGGAGTCGCCCTGCGCCATACCATCGAACCGGAATTCAATTATCGCTACGTGACGGGTATTCACCACTTCAACAACATTCCGCGCTTCGATGTCACAGACGTCTACAGCGACACCAATGAAGTGGAATATGGCGTGACGCAGAGGCTTTTCCTCAAGCGGCTACATCCCAAACCATGCGACCAGCCTCTCCCCGCAGCCGAACAACTGCAGCCGGACAATCGAGACTGCGCGGGAGTTCCGCGCCAGTGGGCATCCTGGTTTATCGGACAGAAATATTTTGTCGATCCCACCTTTGGCAACGCCGTCATTCCCGGACGCCGGAACATCTTCTCGACGACGCTCGATCTCAGCGGCATCTCCTATATCACCGCCCCACGCGACCTCTCCCCAGTCGTCTCCAGACTGAGAATCGACCCCAGCTATACCACGGATCTGGCATGGGATGCCGACTACGATACGAAAGCGGGCCGATGGGCCGCCAGCGATGTCTACGCCGACTATCACCACGGCAATTTCTTTTCAGGACTTGGCCACTCTCTGCTGAATGCGGTCGGCGAAACTCCCATGCCCCCCAGCCAACCGCCCAATGTCGTCAATTACAACCAGATGCAGCTTCTGCTCGGATATGGGGCCATCACCAAGCCGGGATTGAGTGCGGCGGCGAAAACCAACTTCCAACTGGAGGGACGTGCGCTCATGTATGCAGGCCTGCAGGTGACGTATAACCGGAATTGTTGCGGCCTTACCGTCGAATTCCAGCAATTCTCGCTGGGGGCGGCTCGCAATGAGACATCGGAAACCTTCAACCTGTCTCTGTCGGGCGTCGCCGCGGTCGGCAGCCTGGTGCGCGCCGAGCGCCTCTTCTAACGCAAATACCTCATCACCCAAAACCTGGCTGTCCGCTCTAGCAGATTCGCAGTTGGCGTAGTCGATTGTGGGAGCGAGTCATTCTGAACGGTCTAATGTTCCGGCGATCGCTCCATGTCTTTGCCGCTGTGCCTCCCGCGACTCCCCCTGTGCGGCCGCCACAGCGGCAACGTAGCTCTGCGTGTGATAATGAAAGATACATTGATCGCCTGGGGAACTCGTTGCGCATATCTCGTTTTTTTGTGATTTTCATCCTGGTTGCCGGAATGGGCTGCAAAGCGCAGACCACGCCAGCCAGCGTTGCCCTTCAGGCAAAACTCGATCGGCAGATCAAACTGACGATCCGTTCGCAATTCAATGTTCCGCCCGACTACACCGTGACGTTGGGTCAGCGCAGCAAGAGCGACATCAGTGGGTTCGATACGCTGCCCGTCACCTTCAGCAACGGCGGCCAAAAGAAAACCACAATGTTCCTTATTTCGAAGGACAACAATACGCTGGCGCGGCTGGAGAAATTTGACCTGACCAAGGCCCCCGGCTCCGAAATCAACGTACTGGGCCGCCCCATCCGCGGCAATCCCAAGGCAAAAGTGACCATCGTCAACTTCGACGATCTGGAGTGCCCGTTTTGCGCGCGCATGCATGAGGTCTTATTTCCCGGCACCGAAAAGCATTACGGCGACCTGGTCCGTTACATCTATTTGGACTTTCCTCTGGTGCAAATCCATCCCTGGGCCATGCATGCCGCTGTCGATGTCAATTGCCTGGCGGTCCAGAGTCCCACCGGATATTGGAACCTGGTCGATACGTTCCACCAACAAAGTGATGCAATCTCCGGCGCACACGGCCAGGAGAATTTGGCCGCCAGCATTAAGAAAGTCGATGACCTGACTCTGGCGGAGGGAAAGCGCGATAATGTCGATATGGGGAAGTTGCAGGCATGTATCTCCAAACAGGATGAGTCAGGCATTCGCGCTTCCATGCAGCAAGGCGACGCGCTGGGAGTCGATGGAACTCCGACCCTGTTCGTTAACGGCGAACGAGCCACTGGCGCTCTTTCGCAATCGATGCTTTGGACCATTGTGGATCGCGCCATTCGCGATGCCGGAGAAGTGCCCCCGGCCACGCCAGCCACAGCTCCATCGATGCCCGGCAAGTAGCAACCCGCGATGTGTGGAACGAAGGTGCACCATAAAACCGTCGAACCCGCAGAACGATTAGAAGGTGGAACGGCCGGAACCAACGCGAACCCGGCAAGTAAGTGAATGGAGAACGGATTGAACTTTATCATGCAGACTTTGTCGAACCCTACCGCCGCTGATTTCTCTCGTGGGCCTGCCAGAGTGGGACTGCGCC
>JAJZDO010000412.1 GCA_021805955.1 Acidobacteriota bacterium | reverse complement strand
TCGTAGTAGCTCGATGGGAGAAGGAACTCAATGTGGCGAAACTACGAGAAAGCCTCGCATTGGGACCTCCTGCACGGTAGATACGAGTACGCAATACATGCAGAACACAACTACATAGTCCGGTGAGTCATCCTCAATAAACTATTCCTACACTAGGTGGAAACTTTGAAGAAGTTCAAAATTGCGGTGATTGAAGGCGATGGCATCGGCCGCGAGGTCGTCCCCGAGGGACTTAGAGTGTTGGAGGCGGCAGGCCGGAGGTTCGATCTGGATTTCTCCTGGATCCATTTCGATTGGGGCTGTGAGTCTTACACCAAAACTGGCCGCATGATGCCAAGCGATGGCCTGGATCAACTGCGCGCCTTCGATGCAATCTATCTGGGTGCCGTCGGGTACCCCGGGGTACCCGATCACATCTCGCTCTGGGGCTTGCTGATTCCGATTCGCAGGGCGTTTCAGCAGTATGTCAACCTGCGGCCGGTCCGTCTGCTGCAGGGCGTGGAATGTCCTTTGAAGAACCGTCGCGCGGGCGATATCGACTTCTGCATTGTCCGCGAAAATAACGAAGGCGAATACTCTGAAGTTGGCGGTCGGCTTTACCGCGATACAGATTCCGAGCTTGCCGTCCAGGAGAACATATTTACCCGGCGCGGTTGCGACCGGGTGATGCGCTACGCATTCGAGTTGGCGCGAAAGAGGCGGCACCATGTCACTTCCGCAACCAAGTCGAACGGCATCGTCTTTACCATGCCGTTTTGGGATGAGCGCTTCGCCGCGGTCCGACAGCAGTTTCCCGACTGCAAGACGGACCAATATCACATCGACATTCTTGCGGCCCACTTTGTCAGCCATCCGGAATGGTTCGACGTGGTAGTCGGGTCGAATCTTTTCGGAGACATTTTGTCCGATCTAGGTGCTGCAGTCGTTGGGTCTATCGGAATTGCGCCTTCCGCGAACCTGAATCCAGAGCGTGACTATCCTTCGATGTTCGAACCGGTGCACGGCTCTGCTCCCGATATTGCCGGGAGGGGCATTGCCAACCCAATCGCTCAAATTTGGTCCGGCGCAATGATGCTGGATCATCTGAATGAACCTGCCGCCGCACAGGCGGTCGAAAAGGCGTTCAGTTCAGTGTTGGCAGGCAGCGGCCCACGCACGGCAGATTTGGGTGGCAACGCGACCACGCAGGAAGTAGGCGAAGCCGTCGCCAGCGCAGTCTAGCTGCAGGCATATCTTTGGCCCGCTGATACAAGAGGCTTCCGTCGCCACTGACCGCAAGAGCCGGCAGAGAACTGGCGTATATTTACGGAACAACCGGTGTGTGCGGAATTCTGAAGTGGAGGTGCATTGTGCGCAGAAGGGCTTTCTTGCAAGCCGGGATGAGTGCGATTGTCCTGCAAGCGGGCGCATTTTCCAGACCTATCTCCGCCAACCGGCTTGGAATATGGAGGGCGCCCTTCGTTGGAACTGGCGAGGGTCCGAGTAAGCTGAAGCCAATGGCGCTTGGTCTGATGATCCAACCGGGACACGACCCTGAAGCTGCCATCTCCCGGGTGAACGAGCTGGGTCTGACCAACTGCTTCCTTTCGCTGGACGACTATATTGGAAGATTCAGCAGACCGTTGGCGCAGCAGTTGAGCGGGCTGCTGGACAAGTATCGCGTGACTGCGACCAGTGTCGAAGTCGTTGGGCCAGGGCGGCTTGCGTGGAACTTTGTCGATGGACCTTCGACGATTGGATTGGTGCCACGCAATACGCGAGCAGCCAGAATTGAAGCGCTCAAGCAGACCTCCGATTTTGCAAAGATGTTGGGGGTCAAGCGCGTCCAGACGCATTGCGGTTTTATCCCGGAAAATCCGAAAGATCCCCTCTATGCGGAAGTCGTAGCGGCCATCCGTGAAGTTACTGTGCATTGTGCCGCGAATGGACAGGACTTTCTGATGGAGACCGGCCAGGAAACTCCGACCACCCTGTCCCGCGCGATCATGGACGTGGGCCAGCCAAACCTTGGCGTGGGGCTGGATACTGCCAACCTGATTCTGTATGGAAAGGCCAATCCCGTGGATGCTGTCGGTATCATCGGCGCGCATGTAAAGAGCGTGCATGCCAAAGATGGCCGATGGCCGACAGACCCAATGGAGCTTGGGCAGGAAGTGCCGATCGGCGACGGTTGCGTGGACTTCGCAAAAGTGTTTTCCAGGCTCCGCAAAATTGGCTACACGGGCGCGATCACGATCGAGCGGGAAATCTCCGGCCCGCAGCAAATTGCGGACGTAAAAAAAGAAAAAGCGTATTTGGAGAAAATCATCTCCAAGATAGAAGCCAACCCGGTATAAAGGGGACTTTACAGTGGATAGAAGAGACTTTATCGGCGGCACGGCGGCCGCTTCCGGCCTGCTTTTGCTCAAGCCGCGAACGGTATTCGGCTATGCGGCAAACTCGGCGGTCCACCTGGCTCTTTTGGGTTGCGGATCGCGGGGGACGTCTGTCGCTACCTCCTTCGCGCGGAACACCAGTGCGCGTATCGTCGCTCTCGCCGATATCTTTCCCGACCAGTTGGAGAAAGGGAAAGCGCACTTCGATCAAGTCGCGGCATCCCTGGGGTATGCGAGCGTCGACCGAAAAATGATGTTTCGAGGTCACGACGCATTTGAGCAAGTGGCTGCGGCCGCGGGTGTCGATGCGGTGCAGATTTCTACTCCGCCCTGGTTCCATGTGCAACATCTCGATGCTGTCATTCGCGCCGACAAACATGCCTACTGCGAAAAGCCCATGGGAGTGGATGTGGCGCAGGCCACGCAAGCTTTGGAGATCGGGAAGCGCGCCGAAGGACGGGTGAGTCTGGACGTCGGATTCCAGATCAGGAGCGCGCCTCCGTTCGTAGAGATCGTGCGTCGCATTCATGACGGCGCGCTGGGAAAGATCGCCTGTCTTTCCGCCCATTACAACGCGCCCGCATCCACGTATCCTGTTCGGCCGCCGATGCCGGCCGATGAACTACGGCTGCGCAACTGGCTCTGGGACCGCACGCTGTCCGGAGATATCATCGTGGAGCAAGACATCCACGTAATCGATATTTGCAATTGGATACTGCAAACCCATCCCACGAAAGCAGTTGCCACGGGCGGTCGCAATGTCGTGACGCACTTTGGAAACACCTGGGACAACTATCAAGTTGCGTTTACCTATTCTGAGGATGTGCATGTCAGCTTTTCTTCGACCCAGTTCGGCAACAGTGGATGGTTCGATGTTGCGGCGCGCGCCTTCGGCTCGCAAGGCATCGCGGAAGCGCCTTACTCTGGGCCGTTGCGGATTACCGGCGACCAAGCGTGGGCCTGGGAAGACAACAATTCGCCCAACCATGCAGCCCACCCTGCATCCTTCGCCGCAAATGGCGCATTTACGGACAATCTGGCACTCGCAGACCGTGAAAAAGACCGCGGTTTTATCGACAGCATCGTGTCAGGGAAATTCCATAATCAAGCGGCGTTGGGCGTACAAAGTGCATTGAGCGCGATGCTGGGCCGGATGGCCGGACGGCTTGGCCGCGAAGTGACATGGCAGGAATTGTTAGAGCACGGCAAAGTGTACACGCTGGGGATGGACATGCGGCAGTTCGGATAAGGCCAACTCAGGTTCGCCGCCGGGCAGCCAGTTTCCGACTGGCCACGAGTGTACTCTCCGGGACAGCCGAAAAGATGGACCTCGGCTCGTGCAGACCTGCCATGGGAAAGTGAAAGATGTTGACAGCATATTATGTTGTGCATGGAGTGACCGAACATGGCTACTGGCATTGGGCCACGATCATCTTTTGTCTTGCCTTCCAATCGCCTGGTTTCCTTGGATGTACTCCGAGGAATCACGATTGCGTTCATGATCTTGGTCAACAACGGTGTCCGGAATTATCCATATCCCGCGCTTGAGCATTCGGCATGGAATGGATGGACCCCGACCGATCTGGTATTTCCAACGTTCCTGTTTCTGGTCGGAATTACCATCGTTTTTTCCTTTGAGTCCCGTCTGGCGCGTGGGATATCAAAGGCCACGCTCTTGTTTCATACATTCCGCAGGGCATCGATCTTGTTTCTGTTGGGGCTGGTGGTCAATGGCTTTCCGTATTTTCCCCTGCACACTCTGCGCATCTATGGAGTGCTGCAACGGATCGCGCTTTGCTTCCTGATTGGCGGCATTTTGTATCTGCTCGATCGCCGCCCTGCCGGCAAAGTTGCAATCGTCTTCGCTGCGCTAGTCGGTTATTGGATTCTCATGCGATGGGCGCCGGTTCCTGGTTTTGGGCTGCCATGCCGGGACTTTCCGTTGCTCGATCCCAATCGCAATCTGGTGGCGTATCTCGACCGCCATATCTTCCCAGGCCGGCTCTATGAGCGTGTGCGCGACCCGGAAGGTCTGTTGAGCACGCTGCCTGCCGTAGGGACCACATTGCTTGGCATGTTGACGGGAATGTGGCTGCGCTCGCGGCACAGTCCTTCTCGCAAGGCGCTGGGTATGCTCGCCGCCGGCGTGCTTGGGATTGTGCTCGGACTTCTATGGGGGCATTGGTTTCCCATCAACAAGAAGCTATGGACCAGTTCCTTCGTGCTGTTCGCGGCAGGCTGGTCGCTCATCGCACTGGCGCTTTGCTATTGGGCGGTCGATATCAAAAACTGGAAAAAGGGCTGGACCTACGTATGGCTGGTTTTCGGAATGAACGCCATTACTGCCTATGTGTTCTCCGAACTTCTTGCATCGACACTGTCCGCAATTCAGGTACACATGGGAGCAGCGAAAGTACGACTGAGCTGGTATTTATTTCTGCAATGTTTCGCTGAAATTCCATCACACCCGCTGGCGTCTCTGGCATATTCCATATCTTTCGTTGTCGTGTGCTTCGTCCCCGCCGCGTTGCTGTATCGCAAAAGGATCTTCCTTAAAATCTGATGGCAATCGGATTTTACGGAAGATAGCACAGAGGCTTTTGCCGGGCGCGGTTCAGTTATTGACGAAAGTATGCAGCCGGGGCAGATTTTGTGGGCAACTCGCTTCAGGAAAATCCTGTCCGCTTCCAGAGCCACCAACCCCCGGAGAGAAAAATCAACACCAGCAGCACCAGCAATATCCACACCCAGAAAAGATTCATCGAAATGTTGGGACGGGCGACCCCATCCGCCAGCCATGCAAAGGCGCCGATCGCCACGATCAGGATTCCATAGTCCCACCACCGCCTGCGGCCCGCGTGCAGCTCTCCCGCTCGGCTGCCGGTCTGGCTTCCCGTCTGGGATGCCAGCACGCGATCGTAATCCAGCTTGTAGCGGACGCATTCGCGCAGGATGGCCCGGTTCGTCGATGCATATTCCTTTGCGCCTGCAGCGGAGGTGCTGATCGCCAATGCTCCCAGCAACATGACAAGCGAGCCTGCGACGACGATCAGGCGCACGCCAGGCGCAGCTCCCGCCAACTCTCCGAAGACCAGTGCGCCCCAGGCCAGGCCCCAAAGCTGGTTGGTATTCGACAACGGGATGGCCCGGCCAATCCCGATATATTTCGTGGCATATTGCTGAAACAGGTCGCCGATCACCCAGCAAAAGCCGCCGAGGAAGAGCCAGAATAGCTGATTGCGGGCGAGTCGCAATTGCAGCACAATCGGGCGAATGCCGCCATGAGAGGTAGCAACCAGCAGGAGCATCGTACCCAGTTCTCCTGCGGTAAAAACCGTAACGAAAGAAAGTGGATTCATGCCGCTTAGATAAGCTTTGCGATAGGGTACGTACATTGTGCCCCACATCACGCTGGCGCTGGCCGCCGCTAGAATTCCTTGCAAGGCGTGTCCTTCAGTAGCATTGGCGGTCTGCATCGAACTGAATGCGAGCATGAATGCAGCCAGCAGGATTGCGACGGCCCCTCCCAGCACCTTGAGATAATTTCTGGCTGGAGCGCCGCGCAACTCGCGGAAGAGCAACCAACCCCAGAAAATTCCGACGAGGCAGTTGGTATTCCAAAGTGGAAACGCAATGGCCAACCCGACATCTCGAATCGCAAAGACAGTTAAAGTATTGGCTACCGCCCAGAGCGCGCCGGCCAGCACCCCCCAGACGATCAGATGCCTTGTCCTTTTTAAGTCTGCAAAAAGAGCATCGCTTCCCTGCAGAACCGACGGTATGGTCCAGCGCGCGACGAAAACTCCCGCCACCATGCAGAGAGAAATGGCCAGGGGAGACAAGGAAGCGCCGACCAGCTTGGTAGGCGCCTCCGCGCCGCCGAGCCACGCGCCCGCAGCAAGGCCGCACAGTACGCCCACACCGTGCAGGGATTTCAGCGGATTGGACGCAGTGTCTTTCATGGGGAGAGGCATTGGCCAACTAACGCAAGTAAGCCAGCAGGGCGATTCCAAAAAGGAGAACAATCAACGGTATCCAAAAATGATTGTCGGTGAGAATGGCTTTCCACATGGAGACGGATTCCCCGGATATTCTCTGAAATCTACCGCGTTGCTGCCGCATGTATCGCACTATTCTTATCAGCTTTCATCCGTCTGCAATCAAAAACATTCTTGCCGTATGGTTTCGTGTAACGTATTATCTGGACGGAAATTTGGCACACCCTATGAAAACTGCGACCGAAGAAAATCCGCTTCACAGCTTGGATGAGTGGGACGACTTTGTCGCTTCCCGGTATCGGGAAGGCAAGCCCGAGGAAGAGTTCCGCATCTACGATGCCGAGGCCAACCCTGGGGTGGCCGAGTTCTACCGGCAGAACCATGCCTTCCAGACATTCGATTTCGTGCGCTCCAAGGAAGAGGAGTATTTGCCGCTCCGCAAAGGCAAGAAGAGCATTTGGGAGGCTGCCGAATTTCTCAACACGCTGGTGGACGAGAGCGACCCGGACACCGACCTGACGCAGATCGACCACCTGCTGCAGACCTCGGAGGCGATCCGGCGCGACGGCCATCCGCGCTGGTTCGTGCTGACCGGATTTATTCACGATCTGGGCAAGGTCCTCTGTCTCTACGGTGAACCGCAGTGGGCGGTGGTGGGAGATACGTTTCCCGTCGGCTGCGCCTATTCCGACCAGATCGTTTTTCCGGAATACTTTGCCGCCAACCCGGATTCGCGCAACGCCACCTACCAGGACATGTACGGCGTCTATGGGCCGCATTGCGGACTCGACAAGGTCCATCTGTCCTGGGGACACGACGAATACATCTACCAGGTGGTGAAGGACTATCTGCCGGAGCCGGCGCATTATATGCTGCGCTACCACTCGTTTTATGCCGCTCATAAGCACTGCGCCTACCGCCATCTCATGTCGCCGCACGATGAGGAAATGTTCGAATGGGTGAGAAAGTTCAACCCCTACGACCTGTACTCGAAGGGCGCGAGCAAGCCGAACCTGCGGGAAATCCGCCCCTACTACGACGATTTGATCGCAGAGTTCTTCCCGGGCAAAATCGACTGGTGATGCGAAGTTTCGCGGCCTTTGCCAGTTTCGCGGGAGGACTGCAGCTTACCACTGCACTCCCGGATACAAACTCGGCAATCGATAGCCGCGGTAGGCATAATCGGTGGGCAATTGCGTGGTCCAGACGGTCTGTGGATTGCTTTGGTTTGTGACCTCAAAAATTTGCGAATGGGGCGACCCTGGCAGGCCGCAGGCATCGTATTCCACGTTTCCGTTTGCCAGTATCTCGGCGTTGCCTCCGAAAAAATTGTATAGATTGGCCGGCAATATCTGATGGAATTGTAACGTCGCGGTCTTGGCTGTTTCGTCGATCTGAAAGACCGGCACTGTGCTGTACAAACAGGGAGGCGCGCTCCCAGTTCCACAAGTCACTCCGGCGGGAAAAATTCTGAAGTTCCCGTTATCGAACAAAGTCAGGCCGAATATTCCGGTCGTGTTCGCCGTGGTGAACGACGGCCCATGCTGTCCGTAAAACCAGTCCGTAGGATCGGTGCCCCCGATCAACTGAAAGTCTCCGCCTTCGCCTAAGTGCCACAACACATTCCCGGTTCCGGCACCGTTGTTGTAGTCCACCTTGACGACCCAGCTTTGATGGCGGATGGACACGACTAGATTGCCATCGTCCTTGGAATAGATGATCGCGTTCGTATGGGTCCAGTCCGGGAAATGGGCGGGATGCCGGTTTACATCAAGATGGTCGAATTCGTTCCACACCCATGCCACATTCAAATTCGTGTCCAGATCGACGATCACATCGCCGAGAACGGTCGTCGTTCCGGGATAGCCGGGCAAATTGGTGAACTGCTTGTAAGTGTTCGCCAGCACCAGCCAATGTCCGTTGGGCAACACAGTCACGTCATGGTGAAATACCTCCAGCGTAAGGTTGTAGTTCGCCGCCGCGAGTTCGGCGTTAAGTTGGGTCATCGTGATTTGCTTGACCGTGGCCCCGGTCAGATCTACTTCACGCACCAAGTTGGCCGTCCCTGGAGCAGGCGGGTTGTTCAAAACGGTCGATCCGGAGGCGGCAATCAGAAAAATGTAATCTCCATTGCTCAATTGCTTGGGCGCGTAGATGGTAGCCCCTGCGATTGAGTCCGTGGGGACGTATTGCCAAAGAATGTTCCCCGACAGGTCTATGGCTGCGACCTCCGCCGCAGGCCCGATGATGGGATTCACCATTTCGATTCCCGTCTGCGGCGTCTGCCCCGCCGTCGTCGAGCTGGAGATCTTCGGTATCAGGTTTGCCGGATAGCTGGTCGTGGTAAACGTATGGTCCACGTCCGTGGCGGAAAGTCCGTTTTGGAACTGCACGGACGCTTGCATGTGATATGCGGTATTGGCAAGCATTCCAGCCACATAGATACTCACTGGGCCGCCGCCGGTTGGGGTGGGCTGCGACCAGGTCTGCAAACCGTACTTCTGCGTAGTTCCAAAGTTGATGGTCACGTTCCCGGCGAACGGAGGCGTAATCGTATATTGCGCCACCTGGGGATTGGCGGTCGCGGTGACTGTTCCGGCGCTGAGCGCGCCCGCGATACCGGTCAAGGTCACCGTCGATGCAGTCCCTGCGGCTGCGTCGCCGAAATTCAGGTTCAGTGTGGCGGTCTGCTGGGCCGGGGCCGAAGGTGCGGTCGGCGTGTAGCTTACCACGACGGGG
>JAJZDO010000976.1 GCA_021805955.1 Acidobacteriota bacterium | reverse complement strand
ATCCGGATGAATTTCTAACGAGTGTGGAGAACGGAAAAGTTGCTGAGATAGATGCCCTGATTCACCTGGGAGCTTGCAGTTCGACAACGGAACGCGATGCGGATTTTCTGCTCCGGAACAACTATCGCTACACGCGAACTCTATGCGAGTACTGCCTGCAAAAGAATACCCGTTTCATCTACGCATCGAGCGCTGCCACCTATGGCGATGGCAGCCGCGGTTACAACGATGACGAAGCCGAGCTTCCGGTTCTTCGGCCGCTGAATATGTATGGATATTCCAAGCACATGTTTGACTTATGGGCAAGAAAGCACAAGCTATACGATCGAATTGCCGGCTTGAAATATTTTAACGTTTTTGGTCCGTACGAAGACCATAAGGGCGACATGCGTTCGATGGTTGCGAAATCCTATGAGCAAATTCGGAAGTCCGGAAAGGTCGAGTTATTCAAATCCTATCGGCCAGACTATGCCGACGGCGAGCAGAAGCGGGATTTCCTTTATGTGAAGGATGCGGTCGCGATGACATTGCATTTCCTGTCGCATCGCGACGTTGGCGGATTGTTCAACTGCGGTACGGGGCAGGCGAGAAGCTGGAAGGATTTAGCTATGTCGGTGTTTGCAGCGATGAAGGTTCCACCGCAGATTGAATTTATTGAGATGCCTGCGGTTCTACAGGGCAAGTATCAGTATTTTACGGAGGCCCCAATGGAGAAAATGCGAAAGACCGGTTACGCAGCACCCTTCACTTCTCTTGAGGTGGCCGTCGCCGATTACGTGACGAGCTATTTGCAGACGCGTGAGCCTGCAAACACCGGAGACAGCACGACAGAGAAAGTCAGGAAACACGCATGAACCAAGTGATCGCAACGAACCTGCGGGATGCGAAAGCAACGCTGGAACAAGTCGCGGGTCTGGAGTCGCATATCCTTGGCGCGGCCTCTGCTATTTCCGAGGCTTTACTCTCCGGGGCGAAACTGATGGCGTGCGGCAACGGCGGCAGCGCGGCCGACGCGTCGCATCTGACGACGGAGTTTGTCTGTCGCTTTCATCGGGACCGCCGTCCATATCCGGCAATTTCTCTGGCAGCGCACGGCGGGGATTTGACGGCGATTGGGAACGATTATGAGTTCAGCGAGATCTTTTCGCGGCAGATTGAGGCCTTCGGAAAACCGGGCGATGTGCTGATAGCATTTACCACCAGCGGACGAAGTCCCAATGTCCGCCGCGCCCTTGTTGTTGCCAGAGATTTAAAGATCAAAACGATTGCATTTCTGGGTAGGGATGGTGGAACATGCGCCGGACTTGCCGATATCGAACTTCTTGTTACCGGCAATGTGACGGCAAGGATCCAGGAAGGCCATCAATTCCTGTTTCATACGATTTGCGAATTGGTGGAAGAGCAGTTGCAGCCTTGAGATTGAAAGAGCGAGGCCCGACTCATTTCGCTATGGGTTGCGGATGACATTGTCGGTGGACGGCGTCAGGTTTCTTTTGTAAGTTGAACCGACTGCAGATTCCTTAGAATTGCCAATGCGATGGCAATTCCTGAGATTTTCTTGCGCTTATATTCGCATCGATTCGATGGCCTTGAAAGACATGTATGAGGGATGAAAAAAAGATTCAGCAGACTGGAACCAAGATTTGGGTTGGCGTGGATATTGGGGGTACCAAGACCGCCGTTGTCCTGTGCTCCGATCCTCCTGCCATCCTCGAACGGGTGGCATTTCCAACTTTGCCGGAATATGGACCGGAGCGCGCAATCACCCTCATTCGCCAAACGATCCATAGTTTGATCGAAACACATGGGATACACCGCGGACAGATCGAAGCCATTGGCATCAGTTGTGGCGGCCCACTCGACCCAAAGCGTGGCCTGATCCAGTCGCCTCCGAACTTACCTGCCTGGGACAATATTCCTATCGTCGATATGCTCCGGGATCAATTCGGCGTCAGTTGCCGCCTGGAAAACGACGCCAATGCCGGGGCGGTAGCGGAGCATCGATTCGGCGCCGGACAGGGCGTGCAGAACATGATTTTCCTGACCATGGGGACAGGTTTGGGCGCGGGCTTCATCATTGAAGGGCGCTTGTATCGCGGGGCGTCGGACATGGCGGGCGATATCGGGCACGTGCGTCTCACTCCCTCCGGGCCTGTCGGCTACAACAAGGCAGGATCGGCTGAAGGCTGGGCCAGTGGGGGCGGGATGGCGCGGGCCGCGACCCAACGGGTTGTCGCCGCCATGGAAAAAGGCGATGTGACATCGCTGGTCGCCCAATTGGCGACGAATAGAATCCTGACGGCGAAGGACATTGCCGATGCTGCGCGGCAAGGAGATGAACTGGCCAGGCAGATTGTCAGTGAGACCGGGAGCCGGCTAGGAGAAGCGCTGGCAATTCTGGTCGACCTTTTGAACCCAGAATTAATCGTCATCGGCGGACTCGCAATACGATTGGGGGAGAGCATTTTAGTGCCCGCACGTACCGCAATGGAGAGGGAAGCGCAG
>JAJZDO010000931.1 GCA_021805955.1 Acidobacteriota bacterium | reverse complement strand
CCGGCAGGCATTATTATCTGTTCCGGGGAACTCCCACGCAGATGTGGCTGGACCACGCCTTCGACGATCTTTTCGGAATGTCGGAGCGCTTGAACGCTCGCAATGCCGACGATTATTATGACGCGATCTCCGGGAAACTGGCGTCGTCCAGTTTTCGCCCCCGCGCACTCTACGATCGTTTTCACATTGAGGTGCTGGCCACCACCAATTCCCCGTTGGAGGACCTCAAGCATCATCAAGCGATTCAGGCCTCCGGCTGGAAGGCCCGCATTCTTCCCACCTTTCGTCCCGATTCGGTTGTCGATCCGCAGTTTGCCGGGTTTTCCAAAAACATTGCGCGACTGGGGGAAATGACCGGCCAGGACACAACAGAATGGACGGGATATCTTCGCGCGCTGGCGCGCAGCCGCGAACGATTCAAGGCGATGGGCTGCACAGCTACCGATCATGGACATCCCACGGCGGCGACCGCCGATCTGACTGGCCCGGAAGCGCGAGAACTGTACAAGCGAGTCATTGCCAACGGCGCGGACAGTGCTGAACAGGAGCTGTTCCGCGCGCAGATGTTGACCGAGATGGCCCGCATGAGCCTTGAAGATGGATTGGTTATGCAGATCCATCCCGGCAGCATGAGGAACCACAACCGGACACTCTACGAAAAACTGGGGCGAGACATGGGAGCGGACATTCCTACGCCAACGGATTACGTGCGCGGTCTGCGGCCCTTGCTGGATCGCTACGGGAATGAGCGCGGTCTGACCATTATCCTGTTCACGCTCGACGAGTCCGCCTATGGCCGCGAACTGGCGCCGTTGGCGGGACACTATCCTGCGCTTCGACTCGGTCCGCCCTGGTGGTTTTTCGACAGTCCGGAGGGGATGTCGAGGTTCCGTGAAGCCACCACGGAAACTGCGGGCTTTTACAACACAGTCGGATTCAACGACGACACGCGCGCCTTTCTGTCGATTCCAGGGCGCCACGATATGGCGCGTCGCATGGACTGCGGCTTCTTGGCGCGACTGGTCGCCGAGCACAGGCTGGCAGAGGACGATGCGCAGGAGCTAGCTGTCGATTTGGCTTACAATCTCGTCAAGAAGGCCTACAGTTTGTAGCTTTGCGCAGGCCTTAGTGAATGGAGACTTTGGCTCCCGCAAGGGACGTGATCGCTTTTCCTTTCGACGCCGTTATCACAACATGGTGGCCGGAAACAGTGGCGTTTCCGATCGTCAGGCCCTTTGCCGCCGAGATGTTGACATTCTCCAGCACGACGCCTCGAATAGGAGACTCCGGCAATCCAATTATGACACCGGCCACTGCCGAGCCGGACGCCTTGAGGTTTTTAACAGTGATGTTGTGGAAGTGTGGCGTCAGTCTGGTGACCGGCTGCGCCTGGTCTTCTCCACGCGGAACTTTCGGGTAGTACTCGCTGATGATGAGCGCGCTTTTTACGTCCTTCATGTCGATGTCGCGGAACATTAGATTGCTGACGTCGTTGCCTCGGTCCCGGTTGGCCTTTACGCGGATGCCGTTGTCCGTGCCCACGAAATGGATACGTTCAGCGGTAATGTTCTGCGCGCCACCGGCGATTTCGCTGCCGACCGAAAGCCCGTGGCCATGCGCAAAAGTGGAGTCGGTAATCGCAATATCGCGACTGGGACTGTCAGGCCCTGGCGAGTCGATCGCGCCCGACTTGATCGCGACATCATCGTCTCCCACGTCCGCATACACGTGGTCGATCTTGACGTGTGTCGACGAAAAAGGGTCGATGGCGTCGGTGTTGGGTGATTTGGGCGGCGCGAGGACACGAATGTCGCGTATTGTGACATCGTCGCTGTAATAGGGGACCAGTTGCCACATGGGCGAATTTTGCAGCGTCACGCCTTCCACCAGAACATGCCTGCAATGATCGAAGACCACAAGCCGAGGCCGCAGATCGGGAGATCCCATGATGCCCGAACCCTTGACTAGGCGCGCCGCTACCCACCAGCTCTCGCCCGATCCGTCGATCGTGCCTTCCCCGGTGATCGACACCTTCACGGCCCCGGTTGCACTTACCAGGGACTGGAGGCCCGGATTCCGGAATTCCGTCTTCTTCGGATAGTCCTCGTGGTTGGTGGATCCCAACAAAGTCGCCCCCTTGTCCAGATGGAACTCAACATTGCTCTTCAATTCGATGGGGCCGCTGACATAAATACCTGCGGTCAATTTCACCACTCCTCCACCTTGCTTTGCGCATGCGTCGATTGCGGATTGGATTGCCCGGGTGTCTTTACTCGCGCCATCCGCTTTCGCTCCAAATGCGCGCGGACTGCAGGTCGTCGCCGCGTTCGCGTGACAACAGAGGATGACGATAGCAGCGGGTAGTGCGCGATTGAGGCATCGCCGCGTTGAATGGATGAGGGAAACAATCTTCTGGAGCGTCATGAGCTTCCTTTCAGGATCGACTGCATCATACAGGAAAACTCTCAATGTGGTCATACCACATTGAGAAAAAAAGGCAGTCTTTCGCG
>JAJZDO010000245.1 GCA_021805955.1 Acidobacteriota bacterium | reverse complement strand
ATGTTCTGCTGCGCGAGTTGCCAAACTTTACCGCGCGACCCGGAACTCAGGAAGCGCACCACTACGGCCAGATCAATGCTCCACTGACGAAAGACGAATGGAAAGCGAGCTATGCCGCTGCCCGCGCCGGGGAGCTTCCTGAACATCTTTGGTGTGAGCTTTACTTTCAAAGCGCACATGATGCAAGCGTTGTTCCGCCGGGACTTCATACGATGAGCGTCTTCGCACAGTATGTTCCTTACAAATTCGCATCCGGTACATGGGACGGCCACCGGGAAGCAGCGCGGAACAGCGCGCTACAGTCCATTGGCCGCTTCTGCAGCCATCTGGAGGACTCCGTGATCGATGCGCAGGTACTGGGACCTCCCGACATTGAGGAGAAGGTCGGACTTACCGGAGGTCACATCTTTCAAGGGGAATGCCTGCCCGCATATATGTGGAGCAACCGGCTCGCAGCACGGACCCCCATGCGGGGTGTGTATCTTTGCGGCGCATGTACGCATCCCGGCGGCAGCGTCATCGGCATCAACGGCCGCAACGCAGCCATGGCGGTGCTGCGCGATCAGGGCGATGCCGAATGACAGCGCCTGCTGCGAATGAGAAGCGGCTGCTGAAGCGCGAACTCGGTTTTTTCGATCTCACACTCTTCTACATTGCCGGCGGGTTGAGCCTGCGCTGGATCGCGACAGCGGCCGCCGCCGGTCCCAGTACCATCCTGATCTGGATCTTCGCTTGTCTCTGCTTCTTCGTTCCATTGGCGGCATGCGTGTTGGAACTTTCCTCGCGATACCCCCAGGAAGGCGGTCTTTACGTGTGGACACAACATGCCTTTGGAGACTTTGCCGGATTCATTGCAGCCTGGACGTATTGGATGAGCAATCTACCGTATTTCCCTGCAGTGCTTTACTTTGGCGCAGGCAGCCTATTGTTTGCATTTCCACATGGACAGCGGCTGGCTGACACGCGCAGCTACTATCTCCTGTTTGCGATAGCCAGCCTGTCGCTGATTACCCTTCTCAACATTCTGGGACTGAAATTTGGCAAGTGGTTGAACGGTCTCGGCGCATTTGGAAGCTGGGTGCCTGTCATGATCCTGCTGTTGCTTGCAGGCATGAGCGTTTTGCGGTTCGGGTCCGCCACAAGATTTACAACGTCGAACATGGCTCCTCACATTGACCTGAAACACGCCATCTTCTGGTCCACCATCTTCTTCGCATTCGGCGGCTGCGAATCGGGTTCGTTTATGAGTGAGGAGATCAAGGATGCACGACGCACCATTCCTCGCGCGCTCGTCGTTGCGGGCATAGTTCTGGCGGTGAGTTATATCGCAGGGACATTCGCAGTGCTGGTTGCACTGCCGGGCTCGGCCATCAGCGGGGTGAGTGGCTTCACCAGCGCCGTTCAGTCCATGTGCGTCCGGCTGGGCTTCCCATGGATCGTGGTACTGGTCGCGCTGCTCGTCGCGTGGAGCAGCATTGGAGCGGCCGCTTCGTTTCTCTCTTCCACGTCACGTCTGCCCTTTGTGGCGGGGATCGACCGGTACCTGCCGGCCGCCTTCGGCAGCGTCCACGCCCAGTGGGGAACGCCGTGGGTGGCAATTCTTTTTTATGGCGCGGCGGGAATGGCCTGCGCGCTGTTCAGCCAGACAGGCAGCAGCGTGAAGGCTGCCTACGATGTGCTGGTGAGCATGTCGATCATCACCTACTTCATTCCGTTCCTGTTCCTTTTTCTTGCCATGATCCGCCTGCAGCGCGGGCCTGCGCCTGCGGGGGTCGCCAGAATTCCCGGCGGAAGACCGGTAGCGATCGTGCTGGCATCGACAGGTCTGATCACCACTCTGCTGACGATAATACTTTCCGTCATTCCTTCCAGCGATGAACCGCACCCGAACCAGGCGGTAGCCAAAGTGCTGGGTTCGACGGTGCTATTCATCGGCGTCGGCGTTGCAGTTTTTTATCGTGGAAAAAGCCGTAGAAAAATACAGCGGACTTGATCGGCTTGCAGCGGCTACAACGCCTTTGAGATTTTCCCGATCATGACTTTACATCTATCGATGTACCGCGCAGATGATTGACGAACCGAACATATCGGGGTTCGGAATGCAGAGAATCGAAAGCGGGATCGGTTGGGACAAAGATCATCCATCCATCATGCATCTCCAGGCCCTTGTCCAATACATCCAATGCGCCCTTGTTGTCGCCGGAAAACATCATGCACCGGGCGGTGTCAATGTTGTCGCCATAGTAGTTTGGGTCGTCGGCCTGCAGTAGCGCGCGCAGCGAACCTGCATAGCCGGTGGAGCGGTATGCGGCCCGAATTTTTGCGGCCTGCGCTGGGCTGGAAATTGAGTCGACCACGACATGGAATTCCTGCCATGCATGCGGCTCATCGTGGGTCACGGAATATATCCACCAGAGCTTGTAATGCGCTGTAAGAAATGCGGGGTCCTTCGCAATGACATGCTTGACCTCTGCGATTGCAAGCGGATATTGGCGGCCGGTGTAATGTATC
>JAJZDO010000954.1 GCA_021805955.1 Acidobacteriota bacterium | reverse complement strand
ATCGGGGCGATCCGAGCCAACGTTGGCCCTCCATCGGCAGTTGCAGCGGCGCCGGCAGATCGATCGGCACGGTGGTGCCATCAATGCCGAAGACGAGTCCCTGGCGCTCCAGAAAATCGAACACGGCATACAGAAGCGCCTGTTCGTTGACAGCGCAAAGCATGGTGTTTTTGCCGGAGGAAGCAATCTCGTACTCTTCGGATTGCCTGAATCGCGACGGATCGACTTGCAGCGTCAGATGCACGGTATCAGCCGTGGGAGTGTCGCTCGCAATATCAATTTGCGGAGCGCTGTTTAAACTGCGCAGGCCGCTCAATAATTCGCGCGTCGCCAAGCGCGTTTTGATGGAGTCGGGCGACTGGTTGCGAACAGCGATGCGTTGCGGGCGGAGACGTTGCGCGTTCGCTGAAGTCTGGGGCATCAAAGTGCTGGCCGAGACAGCCGCACTCGCCTTGATGAAATCTCTGCGATCCATAGCGATCTTGTTCCTCAGGCAAGTACTTCACAGTTCGACGATTTATTCAAGGAGCCCATTGCGCCAGGGGAACTCGTAGCTAGACGGCGCGGTCGCGATAGACCTTGGCGCGCGGTTCCGCAGTTTTGGCGATATGGGGGCGGGGAAGGCGGCCTGTCCAGTTGGCCCAGCCCCAGAAAATCGCGGTGGTGGAGCTGACCAGGCCGGCAACGGTGCCAATCTGGCGCGGAGTGTAATGAGTGGAAGCGATGCCGGCGGCCATCATCGAGATCATCATCATGGTCCATGTCAGAGTTTCAATGGTCGCGAAAACGCGGCCACGATAGTTGTTGGCGACGGTGCGCAGAAGGTAGGAATAGTTCAGGACAGAGTTGACGGCCATGCCGCCGCGCGACAAAAAGATGAAGAGCAGCGCCATCTTGAAACCCTGTGCCCGACTGAACGCAACATAGGCTGCCCCGTGGACAATGTAGTCGATGAAGACGGTCAGCTTGTAGGCGTCAAAGGAAAGGCGTCTGCCGAGCCAGTTGGCGAACACGCCGCCCAGCAGCAAACCTAGGCCAGCGCAGCCCCAGATGATGCCAATCCCCGACGCTCCACGATTGAAGACGACTTCACCGAACAGTGTGAACAGGATTTGCGCCGCGCCGCCGCCCATGGCCCAGCCCACCGAAAGCAATGCGATGGCAAGTACCAGCGGCACAGAGCGCATGTAGCGCAGTCCCTCGCGATACTCGTGCCAGGGACGGACGACTTCCTCTTCCGCAAGCACATTGCGTTTCGCGCGAAAGCCGTGGGCGTCCGGTGCCCGGAGGTGAGAAATAGACCATGCCGAAAAGACGAAGGAGAGGGCATTGAAGATGAACGCCCACTTGTAGCCGATCGCAATCACAGTGGCGCCCAGAAAGGTGCCAACCGTCAGGGTCATCCATTGCGTGGTCTGGGTGAGGGAGTTGGCCGTGTGGATTTCCTTTGCGTTGGCGATGGTTGGCAGGATGGAAGAGCGTCCCGCCGTAAAGAAAGGAGAGGCGACCATCAGCAGCGTGCTGAACAGATACAGCACCCATACGCGGTGCGCCGTCACGGCGAAAATAAAGCCAAGGGCCACCAGCGCACGAACCAGGTCGCTGGCGATCATAATTTTCTTGCGGTCGAGTCGATCGAGCAGCACGCCGGCGACTGGACCCATCGCAATGGCTGGGATGGCGCGCGCTAACAGAACCCCGGTGACCACCAGACCGGAATGGGTGAGAGCCATCGCCAAGGCAAAAACAGCAATGTTATTGAAATTGTCGCCAATTTCGCTAACGATTTGGCCGGTCCACGTGTAGCGATAATTGCGGTTTTCGCGGAGGAGTTCGAGGAACTCGTGCATCAGTCGACCACATTTCTTGAAGGCTGGGGAGAGGGTGTCGAACTGTCGCCGTTCATGGCATTCAGCGTATCAAAGCCTGCGCGGCATTGCGGCGCGAAAAACATGCGGCATCACATCGGCGATGTGATGCAGGTCACCGCCAAAGTCGCGACCCACGGGGTAACTGTAGTGACAGGTTCATACGGAAGTGCCAGCCATGAAGATTCTGGGCAACTCGGAATCGCATGGAAATCGCGCCGGCAGGCTGCACGCTGCCTCCGTTATGTGACTCAGCGTGCGCGGCGAAGATGCGGGCCACACGCTTGTACTTCTTCGGCGGGCAGCAGTGGCGATGCCAGTCGCTACTCTGCCTGCTGCCATGTGAAACCGCGGAGTAATTCGCTACACCCATACAAGACCTCTCCGATCGATTGGCAGCGATCAGAACGACCCGATGAAGACTGCAACCATTGGCCTGGTGTCCTGAGTCTTAAATTTCGTTAAGGAAATGATTTTTTGTCTTGTATCAGGGCACGACTTCAGTCGTGCCGTAAATGATGCCAGACAGATGGGATTCACAGGCTGCGGAAAAACACAATTTCCGGAAGGGGCGAAAAATGGATCGCGCCAAGATGCCCCAGGAACGATCCGCGAGGCTCGACTGATTGTTTTCCATCCCGCAAAT
>JAJZDO010000745.1 GCA_021805955.1 Acidobacteriota bacterium | reverse complement strand
GCACCGCGTGAAGCTCATTGATTCGCGCTGCAATTTGAACCGAAGTGAGCGTTTGCTTCTGCTGTGCCAGGTGGAGTGAAAGCAGATAGAGAACAATCAATTGGCAAAGCACGCTCTTGGTTGCGGGGATGGCAACTTCAGGCCCGGCTACGAGAGGGAGAGCCATCGATGCTTCCGTGGCCAGTGTGGAATGGGCTTGATTGGTGATGGCTAGAGTACGCAATCCGCGTGAACGGGCAAGTCGCATGGCGGCAAGCGTGTCGGAGGTTTCTCCGGATTGCGAGAGCGTGATGAGCGAGCAGGCCGAGGATGAGATTTGCGTTCGAGTGGCGTATTCGCTGGCGTACTCGACGTCGACCGTTGCAGCAACGATCTCTTCGAGCATGACTTCAGCGGCGAGGCCGCTGTGGCGACTGGATCCGCTGGCGGCGATGACGATGGGAGCGGAGATGGGAAAGTTTTCGCCGATGGGCTGCCATGTGTCTGCCCGGAGCTTGTCAGCATCGCAATAGTGCGCGAGTACGCGTCGCAGGGCATCGGGTTGCTCGAAAATCTCCTGCAGCATGGCGTGCGCGTGGTTGGGCATCCCTACATTTTTCTCGCTGGAAGCGGCGCTGTCAAAGAAATCTTTGCATCCAAACGATTGCGATGAAGGTTTGTGGTCCTCACCGATGAGCGCAGAAGTCAAAGTGCAGGTGCTTATTTCCACTATCCATTCGTGGATTCGACAGATTCTGCAGAATGGATCAGCCCGATTTTTGCAGGTCTGAGACGAGAAGTCTTTGGCTTGGGTTGCAACACACTTGTGGAGGTTTCCGTGAAGGGTCTCATCCGAATTGTGCTGGTCTGGATGGTGTTTTTGTTTGCGTTCCGGAGTGCATCCGCAGAGCCGCTGCGGTTGTTCTATATGGACGACAGCGTCGAAGCTGCACGATCCTTTGAAGCGCATGCGGCAAAGATTGATCTGCTGGTGCCGACGTGGTACCAGGTGGATGCGGATGGGTTGCTCTCGGGAGGTTCCAGCGCGGAGATATTGCGAGTGGCGCAACAGAAAAAAGTTGCCGTCATGCCGATCGTATCGCTCTTTGATCAGGAGGTGTTCCACGAGCTGGCATCCAGCCCGAAGGCCCAGGAGCGAATGAACGATGCGATGGTTCGCGAGTGCAAAGCGCATGGATACCAGGGTTTCCAGATTGATTTTGAGCATATTTACTGGACGGATCGTGTGCTGCTGACTGAGTTGGTTGCGCAATCTGCTGCGGCGCTCCACGCGTCTGGATTCCAACTCAGTGTTGCGGTAATTCCGAATGCTCCCGGCTATGTGACGACAAAATATGGTTTCGAGGCATGGATGTTTCGGCAGTGGCGCGGGGCGTATGATCTGGCATCGCTGGGGCGTTCGGCGGATTGGATATCTCTGATGACCTATGACCAACATACGCGGTGGACGATGCCTGGGCCGGTGGCTGGATGGCAGTGGACGATTGAGAATGTGAAGTATGCGTTGAAGATGGTGCCCGCAGATAAGCTGCTGCTGGGGATTCCGTTGTACGGCTATCGCTGGTATGCCGAAAGCCCTGAGCAGAGTCGGGATGGTGAGTCGCCTGAGTTCTCTGCGGATCAGGTGAGCGATCAGGAAGCTGCGCGACTGGCCGCAAGCGTTGGCGGGAGCAAGGTGAAATGGGATGCGGAGGATCATTCTCCGTACTTTTATTTCTATCGACAGCAGATGAGAGAGTGGGTGTACTTCACGGATGCAAGGGCGTTTGAAGATCGCGCAGGGCTGGTGGACCGGTATCATCTGAAGGGATATTGCGCGTGGGTGCTGGGGACCGAAGACCCGAAGATATGGGAATCGATGCCGGATCATACGCAACGCCGATGACAAAAGGGAGCGAAGCTGAGATGGCATATTTTCTTTTCAAGACGGAACCGGATGTGTATTCGTTTGCAGATTTTGAACGAGACGGTGAGACCATCTGGGATGGGGTTACGAATCCGCAGGCGGTGAAGTATCTGCGCGAAATGCAGGCCGGAACACGATGGATTTTCTACCATACCGGCGATGAACGATGTGCGGTGGGAACGGGTTCCGTGGTCAGCGTGGATCCGACGGACCCGAAGGTGCCGGTGGTGCGAGTGAAGGTAGGTAAACGCCTTCGTCAGCCCAAAAAACTTGCGTTGATCAAGGCAAATCCACTGTTTGCTCAGTCGCCGCTGGTCATCATCGGACGTTTGTCCGTGGTGCCGCTGACGCGGGAGCAGTGGGATTGGTTCCTGGCCTGACGGCGAAGCGGCTTACGTTTCGTTCCCATCCTGCGTTTCGTTACAATTAAAAGATATGTTGCGAATGGAAACGGCCGGTGAATCACACGGTGAGGCACTGATTGCACTCGTCTCTGGAGTTCCTGCGGGAGTTCCTGTTGATCTTGACTTTGTCAATCGCGAGCTTTGGCGTCGCCAGCAGGGCTTTGGGCGAGGCGGGCGGATGAAGATTGAGACCGACAAGGCGCA
>JAJZDO010000693.1 GCA_021805955.1 Acidobacteriota bacterium | reverse complement strand
TCAGCGAGGGTTTCCGGAATAAGCCAGTCGCCCCATGAAAAGCGTATTGTCCCCGATGGAAGTGCCGACTGTGCATATCCGGGAAGGTTTTGCGGGATCAGCAAACCAATGCGCGGGATACGGTCTGTGAGATTTTCTACAGCAGCAATGATCGCATCTGTATGCGCTTCGACGAGGATCAATCGAGCGCGCGGTGCATAATGGCGCAGGCCAACCCCCGGAGACGGCAAAGCCTCGCGCGGCTGTGCCGTGAGCGTCGAAGGCTTCCATTCCAGGACAGAATCCGAGCCGAAGCTCGGCGCAAGAACCGATTCAATCTGTTCCTGAGAAACGGCTCCGTGACGGTAAAGAATTGCCGGATGCTGACCGGGATCGAGCACTGTGGACTCCACCCCACAGGCAGTCGGCCCGGCGTCAAGCACCGCATCGATCCTGCCGTCGAGGTCTGCCAGAACATGCGCTGCCGTCGTGGGGCTGATGTGACCAAAACGGTTGGCGCTAGGCGCAGCCAGAGGTAGACCCGTGCGTCGAATGAGTTCCAGCGCAACAGGGTGCTGCGGCATGCGAATGCCAACAAGCGGACGCGCTGCCGTGACAGCATCGGGAATCTGCGCGGAACGCGGCAGCAGCAGCGTGAGCGGGCCTGGCCAGAAGGCTTCCATGAGAAGCTGCGCTGCGCGCGGAATGGAGGCGACAATGGGTTCCATCATCGCCTGATCGCTGACATGCACGATAAGCGGATCCCAGTGGGGGCGCTGCTTGGCAAGAAAAATCTTCGCGACAGCGTCTGGATTGAGAGCATTTGCGGCCAGGCCGTAAACAGTCTCCGTGGGCATTGCGACCGTGCCGCCGTTGCACAAAATGGCAGCCGCGCGATCGAGTGCGGAAGCATCGGCGGCAGAGGGATGCCAGTCCTTGCGCGCGGCGGGTGTTTCGATGCAGAGATGCAGCGTTGCCATAGAAACATTATCTACGCGATGCCCTGCCTGATCTCGTATACTCGGCTGCAATGATAGGCATCGAGACAGAGATCAAATTCGCAGTGAATGATCTGGCGCAACTGGAAGCGCGGCTGGCTGCGCGGGGATTTCACGTTGTCACAGCGCGGAGTTTCGAAAGCAATGTTCTCTTTGACACTGCGGAACGCACGCTGCGGGCGCGTCGGGAGCTGGTGCGCATTCGGGAGTATGCGGGGCGAACGATTGTGACGCACAAGCGCATTCCGCCGTCGATCTCGGAAGAGGACCGGCACAAACATCGTATCGAATCAGAAACCGAGGTCAGCGATGGAGCGGCATTTGCGCAGATCCTGCTGGCTGTTGGCATGGAACCGGTTTTCCGTTACGAAAAATGGCGGACGGAGTATTTCGACGGACGTGGGCATTGCGTGATCGACGAGACGCCAATCGGCATCTACGCCGAACTGGAAGGCGAGTCGGAGTGGATTGACACCATCGCCGAGTCCTTGGATGTTCCGCAGGACGAGCGCATGACGCTGAGTTATGGAAGGCTTTTTGACCAGTGGCGCGAACAGACAGGCGCAACGGCAACAGACCTGACATTTGAAGTGATCAGAGCGGCTGTCCAGCACCAACAGTGATATTGTTTTTCTCTGTAGATAAAACTACGGAGGAAGAAGTGCTGAAATTTTTGCTGTCTCTCACCGTCCTGACACTCACAACTGGAGGTGGGTTCTGCCCAGCGCAGAGTCGACCTGCTCCTCAACCGAATTCAACTGCGGCAAGAGAAATGACGCACTCTGCAACATCCAACGAATCCACAATTACCGATCCCGTGGCGAACCCGCAAGCTGTGGTGACTGTGGGCAAGGCGCGCTTCACCGTACTCACTTCCAGACTGATCCGCATGGAGTGGGCCGCCGATGGAAAGTTTGAGGACCATGCATCGTTTGTCTTTTTGAATCGGCGCATGCCGGTGCCGCAGTTTCATGCGCAAAAGACTGGCGACGGACAAGGCGTAACCATCTCAACCACTGCTCTGACGCTGACCTATCACCCGGACACAGCAGGCGATGGAGAATTTTCTGCGCAGAATTTGTCCATTCGCCTCAACGTAGCTGGCAACCCGGTGACGTGGCAGCCAGGAATGAAAAATCCGGAAAACCTGATGGGAACGACGCGCACGCTGGACGGCGCACGAGGTGACAAGACGCGTGAGCCGATCGGACAGGGTCTGGTTTCACGAGCCGGATGGGCACTGATCGACGACTCGACGCGCCCGTTGTTTGACTCGTCGGATTTTCGATTTCTGAAAGGGGAACAAAGCCAGTGGCCCTGGGTGATGCTGCGTCCCGCAGGCGCTCGCCAGGACTGGTATTTCTTCGGCTACGGACACGACTACCGCGCCGCGCTGGGAGATTTTGTGCGCGTAGCTGGGCGGATTCCACTGCCTCCGCGCTTTGCCTTTGGAACATGGTGGTCGCGCTACTGGGCATATAGCGATCAGGAGATTCTGCGCATTGCCAATGGATTTCTCGAGAACGATACCCCGCTT
>JAJZDO010000571.1 GCA_021805955.1 Acidobacteriota bacterium | reverse complement strand
GTGACCTGGGCATCCTTGTCGTGGGTGACCGTGTCCAGTAGTTTCGCATAACTCTTATCCGCCAGTGGGTACTCTCCCTGCCGAGTTGGCTTCCCGGTGTCATAGTCCAGGTCCTTTAGGGGTAAGGTTCCGCCGGCAACTGCCTGCCGCCGTAACCCGTCTATATCCTTCTCATAGCTGTTGACTGTGGATTGCATGCTGTTGAGATACAGCTTCTGATCGACTGCACTCGGAAGTTGCAATTTCAATGCAGCGAACGGACCCTTTTTCGGCGTCATCTTGATGATGAAAGCAATTACATGCGCCCCAAATCCAGGCTTATGATATTGCTTGCCCCACTCGTGTTCATAGTCCATACGGTTCACGCGGTACACGAAATGGCTGCGATCGAAATTCGGCACCCGCTGCTGGATTTGCTTGCTGTAGTGCAGCACAGCCGCGCGCGTCATCTCCGGAATAGCAGTGCTGACCGAATATCGATAGGTGTTGATCGCCAGCCCTTCATGCTTCAGCACCGTCTTCATCTCGATGCCATACGTGTCTTTAAAAGCTCGCTCCAAGACTGGCGTTGCCACGTTGAACCCGATGAAATTGGCGTAATCGTCGTTGACATAATGGCCTTGCGCAACCTGGACGACATCGAAGCCGTATTCTGTCCGAATGTGAGCTTTGGGGGAGTCGTAATAGCTGATGAACGGACCGAAACGCATCCTCAATTTTGGATACTCGCGCGCCGTGGCGAGGCCCACGTAAGGGTGCCCAATCGTGTCTCCCCGATAGTGCGCCAGCGCCCCCAGGGCAAAGGCATATTCATTCAGGTTGGTGGCGTCCTTTAGCAGATTGTTGACAAAGTCCCCCGTGCGGACGTAGTGCAACATGTCGCTGAACTCTTTGCTGCCAAAGGGATAATATCCCAGGTCCTGAATGATGCAGCCGCCATACGCATAGGAGTGCGCGATGCGCAACTCATCTGGCGTGGCATTTGGATATCGCTCCCGCAGCAGCGGAACAATGTGGCCGCTCCATGCCATATCTACGGTTTCTTCGTGGGACAGCACTGAGTATGCATCCACCGTGGACGCTGTCGCAGTGAACAGAACCAACACGGTGAACGCAAATGCCTTTCGCGCAAGAATCAAAGCGTGCGATCCTCTCTGCTCCGAGTTTACAGATACTGAACTTGTTCGACTGCAATGGGAGTGACAAGGCTATGTGGCGCGTCCTGAATCACAGCCGAGGCGACCGTGCCGGGCGGCACTCAAGGATGCGCCTATTCCACCGTAACGGACTTCGCCAGGTTGCGAGGTTGGTCCACATCGCATCCGCGCCGCACCGCAATGTGGTAGGCAAGCAATTGCAGCGGCACCACTTCCAGAATCGGCAGCAGAAGCTCCGGCGCGTGCGGAATGTAGACCGCGCGGTTGACCACTTGCGCAATTTCTAGGTTGGATCCTTGCTGTCTTGCGTCGCCAGCACCACGACCGGCAAAGATTCGTCGATCAACGCATTGGGCGCGCGGCGCAGCTGCAGACCATCGGGACCGCCGGCAATTGCTATGCCGGCGGAATCGTAGCCACGATATTCCAGTCGCCGCAACCCCTCCAGGATGACCGGGACAGGATCTTTGCTCCCCACATACCCAACAATGCCGCACATAGTGGTCCCATTGTACGGTTTCGCTTAAATTTCTTGAACGATGACGCGAAAGTTTGAAAATCTGTGCGACAGGTTTAAGGCTTTTTCTTAGAATATGTTTAAAAACTAGGTACATGAGCCGCGTAATAACTATGGGCGACAGGGTTTAGCGGTTAATTTGGTTGCATGTACCCCAGCGATTTGACGGATTCACAGTGGGCCAAGCTGGAACCGTTGCTGCACGAGCCGCGGGAGGATCGTCACGGAGGAGGAAGGCCGCGCAAGTATCCGCTGCGGCGGGTGGCCGATGCCCTGTTCTACGTGGTGAAAACCGGTTGCCAGTGGCGACAGTTGCCGGTCGATTTTCCTCCTTGGCAGACGGTCTACCAGCAGTTCCGCGCTTGGCGAATGCGTGGAACTTGGGAGCGGGTGAACAAGGCGTTACGAGAACAAGGCCGCCAGGCGCGGGGGCGAAACACCATGCCCAGCGTGGCGATTGTCGATTCGCAGTCGGCCAAGACGGCGCTAAAAGGGGGCGGCGCGGTTACGATGCGGGCAAGAAGATCAAAGGGCGCAAGCGGCACATTGCGGTCGATACGCAAGGCAACCTGCTGACGGTGATCGTCCACTCGGCTGGCATTCAGGACCGGGTAGGCGCGCGGGCGGTGTTGACGCGGCTGTTCTGCCGCTTCGATACCATCACCAAGGTGTTCGCTGATGGCGGCTACACCGGTACGCTGATCGAATGGGCAAAAGAGATGTTTGGCTACTCGATCGAGATTGTAAAACGCAAGGAACAGCACCTGTTTCAAGTGCTGCCCAAGCGCTGGATCGTGGAACGCAGCTTGGCGTGGCTCAACTGGTCCCGCCGCTTGTCCAA
>JAJZDO010000097.1 GCA_021805955.1 Acidobacteriota bacterium | reverse complement strand
AGAACCAGAGGAAGAGCGAAAGGCTGACGGCCACAACATAAAAGACCGTGAGGTTCCGTCGGCGATTCCGGACAAAAGCGCCTTCAGCCTGGACATTGATGTTGAAGTACGGGATGATGACCAGCGCGATGATCAACAAAGTGGGGATCAGCACACCGGCTACGACGGGAGGAAAGTAGTGCAGCATCTCCTGAAGGCCGAGGAAATACCAGGGCGCTTTGGCCGGATTCGGAGTCACCGTCGGATTGGCGATGCCTTCGAGCGGCGCGTTGAAGAGAAGAGAGATAAGCACCAGGGCAACCAAAAGAATTTCAATGGCAAGAGCGACGCGGAAGAGGGCTTCCGGATAGGTTTGCACCTGCTCCTCATCCACGCTGTGTACGTGTGCCGAGGTTCGGCGAGTAACGAAGACGACGCGCTTCGGAGACTTTTTCGCATCCGAACTCACACCTGCGATGAAGTCCTTCATTGCTTCACCCCCAGTTCCCGGGTTGCTCCCTCGACAGTTGCAAGGGCGGCTGATTGCTGCGCCGATTGCTGCGCGGAGGCATCTTCCTCGGCGTGCCGGGAGGGTTCGCTCTGCCTGACATAGAGACCGCCATCTTTGCGAATTCTCCAGAAGTGCACACCGATCAGCAGGACAGCGGAGAGCGGAAGAATTACGGTGTGGAGCACATAGAAGCGCAGTAGCGCATTCGCGTTGACGAGATTGCCGCCCAGCAGCAGGAAATGGATTTTCTGTCCCACGAGAGGCACAGCCGAGGAGATGTTTGAGCCAACCGTGATGGCCCAGAAGGCCAGCTGATCCCACGGCAGCAGATAGCCGGTGTAACTGAGCAGAAGCGTGATGAGCAGCAGAACCACGCCGATGACCCAGTTGAATTCACGCGGTGGCCGGTAAGCGCCGCGATAGAAGACGCGGAACATGTGAGCAAAGGCCAGCAGTACCATGGCATGCGCAGCCCAGCGATGCAGATTGCGCAGGAAGAGTCCGGACGAAACCACGTAGCGGAGATCCTTCATGTCGGCATACGCCTGCGGCACCGATGGATGGTAATAGAACATGAGCAGGACACCGGTGATCACCAGGATCAGGAAAGTGCCGAGGGTGAGCGTTCCAAGATACCAGGTGGCATCGAAGCCAAGAATCCGCCGTCGAACTTTGGTTGGCAGGATGTGCAGAAAGAAATTTTGCTGAATGGCCAGGGAGCGATGAAGCGGACTGGAGCCACTGCCGCTGCGGAAGATCGACTTCCACAGTCGGCTGGCCATCAGCTTATCGAGACTGGCATACTTTCTACGCTGCATGGTTATACCCTCAGGAATTCAAGTGGACGGACGATGGTTGAGCGATCCACCATAACGTCGCGATCATCGGAGAGCCAGGTACGAAGCCACGGCAGAGGCTTTGGCGCGGGACCAGCCACCTTTACGCCTTCATTGGTAAAGCGGCTTCCGTGGCAGGGACAGGCGATGAGATTCAGTTCCGGTTTCCATGCCGTCATGCAGCCCAGATGAGTGCAGATTGCGCTGAGCGAGAAAATTCCCTGCTCCAGGCGCACGACATAAACCGCCAAAGTTGGATGCAGCGTCACGGAGTCCGTGGAGTACTCGTCCACGTTGCCGGCGTTGATGATCGGTGATGGTTCATAGAGCACATTCGGCGACATGTACTGGTAGGCAAAGCTCAGTGTTCCGGCGGTCGCCAGCCCCAGAGAACCAAGCCCTAGTCCGGTAAAAAAAGTCCGGCGGCTGATCTCACACTCCGTCTCAGGCAGCTTCTGCTCCTTGTCCTGCTCCATAGTTCTCCTCACTTCCTGCTCGCGGCTTCCTGAAATGGCGCGTTGAGCGCACCGATGGACATCAAGCCGGTGGGTTCTGACGAGATCATCGAATAGGACTCCATCGTGATCATGCCCACCGGGCATCGGGTTGCGCAGAGTCCGCAGCGGATGCAGCGCGTCTCGTCCTTCAACATCACGGAACCTGAAATCACTCCCAACTCCCCGGCTTTGACTTCGTCGAGTTCCACATTCAGCAGAGATTCGCTGGCGACGAGTTGCTCCACCACTTCAGGCTCGAACTGGAACCGATCCAGGCTCACCAGTTCGAGACAGTCTTCCGGACAGACATCCACGCATCCGCCGCAGAGAATGCACAGACTGCCGTCCTCAATGTTTCCTTCAAATACGGTGTTGACCCAGCAGTGCAGGCAGCGCTGCGCCTCGGCCTGCGCTGTCTGTTCATCCAGCACAAGCTCCACCTCGGTGATGCCGGTGCGCCGCTCCAGCGGCAACGTCGGAAGCGGCTGCCGGATGAGATCGAGCAGATACGACGGCATGCTGTGCCGTTGCAATATCTCGACAGCAATCTCCGGCTCCGCGTGCCTGCGACCGCGGAGGAATTCATCAATGCCGACTGCGGCGCGTTTGCCGTCAGCCACGCTGTCAATGATGAGGCGCGGGCCGAAAACACAGTCGCCGCCTGCGAAAACACCTTTGGCAGAAGTCATCAT
>JAJZDO010000971.1 GCA_021805955.1 Acidobacteriota bacterium | reverse complement strand
TCAGACTGAACTTGCGGAGCGCCATGAGCGAGATTGCCGAGCCACTGCGGGGGATGGAAAGCAGCGATGCGAATGCGCCGCTGGAGACTGCCCTGCGTTTCGAAAAAGTCTCCCTCAGCTTCGGCGTGCGCGTGCTGATGGACAGGATTTCGTTCGCACTTGGCAAGGGCGAGACGATCATCCTGCTGGGGCTGGCGGGCATGGGAAAAAGCGTGCTGCTGAAGCTGGCCAACGGGCTGATGCGGCCGGACAGTGGTGAGATTTTTCTCTTTGGCCAGGAGATTACAACCCTGCCCGAAGCGGCGCTGTTGCAGCTGCGACGACGTACGGGAATGATTTTTCAGGAGAGCGCTCTTTTCGATTCGCTGACGGTGAGGGATAATGTCGCCTGGCAATTGATGGAGCGCCAAATGGCCGATGAGGTGATTGATCGTCGCGTGCATCGGGCGCTCACGTTCGTTGATCTGGATGCGGCGTTCGGCCAGTATCCGCCGAGCCTCTCCGGTGGAATGCGGCGCAGGGTTTCCATTGCACGCGCGATCATCGACAAGCCGGACCTGATCCTTTACGACTCACCGACGGGCGGGCTGGACCCGGTGACTTCGCACACAATCAACGAGTTGGTGGTGAAGGAGCGCGATGCGTACAAGACGGCGTCGATTCTGGTGACGCATCGACTACAGGATGCCTTCACAATGGTCACGCACAGGTTTGACCGCGAGCGGAACGCGATGGTGGCGCTGCCCGCTGGCGAGTTCGACACGCAGACTCGTTTCATGGTGCTGCACGAGAGCCACCTGATCTTCGACGGGGATACTGAGAAATTGCTGAGAAGCAAAGATCCCTTTCTTCGCAATCTGCTCGCCTGAACCAGGAAAGGCTGCGATGAAGACGACGGAAACGCCACTCCATCCGCCGCCAACCGAGCGCTTGTTCTTTCGCACATGGACGAAGAACGATGGTGCGCTCGCCATAAGCCTCTGGACGCATCTGGAAGTGATGCGTCACATGGGCGGTGTCATGACGAAAGATGGCGCACTCCAGCGACTACGACGCGAAATCGACCGTCAGGAGCAGCATGGAATCCAGTACTGGCCGATATTTCTGCGCGAGGATGGACAGTTTGCCGGATGCTCCGGGCTGAGGCTGTTCCATGAAGACGCCACTACCCTGGAGCTGGGTGTGCATCTGGCGCGCTCGTGCTGGAGTCTGCGTCTTGGCGAGGAAGCCGCGCGGGCCGTGATTGATTTTGCGTTCACGGTTCTGGACGCGGAACTGCTGGTAGCCGGACACGGGCCGGAGAATGGAAACTCGCAGGCGTTGATTGAGCGGTTGGGTTTCACCTACTCGCATCCTTCCCCGTGGGGTGAGGAGCAGATTCTGCATCCGATCTATCGGCTGGAACGTACTGCGGCAGGACCGAAGCAATAAGCCGAGCAAGGCATCGCTCTCACTCCATCGCGACTGTGAAATCAGAGCGCTTCCTGATACCCTGCATCCGGTTTTACTGAGGCAAAAGCGGATGCTTTTCGAGCACAGGCTCAACCTGCTAGCGTGAATAGGGCTGCGATGCGTCGGCACGGCGCGGTGCCGCGAAAGGACGACAGGGAAAAACCATGGGATTTCCATTCCAGAACGTGGATCTGATTCGCTTTGATACGCTGCTGAACGAAGACGAGCGGATGGTGCGCAACACTGCGCGCCAGTTTGTGGAAGACAACATCATTCCGATCATAGAGGAGTGTTTCCGTGAGGGGCGTTTTCCACGCGAACTGGTGCCACAGATGGCGGAGTTGGGATTCTTTGGCGCCAATATCGAAGGCTACGGCTGCGCGGGAATGTCCAATGTCGAGTACGGGCTGGTGATGCAGGAACTGGAGCGCGGCGACTCCGGGATTCGCAGCTTCGTGAGCGTGCAGTCGGCGCTGGTGATGTATCCGATTTACGCATTAGGAAGCGAGGAACAGAAGAATAAATGGCTGCCAGAGCTTGCTGCCGGGCGCAAACTGGGCTGCTTTGGACTGACAGAGCCGGGTTTTGGATCGAATCCTGGCGGGATGACGACGCGCGCCGTGCGCGATGGCGATGAGTACGTGATCAGCGGCGAAAAGATGTGGATCACGTCGGGTACGATTGCCGATGTGGCGATCATCTGGGCGAAGGTTGCGGACGAGAATGACAGGGTTCGCGGATTCCTGGTGGAGACGGATCGCAAGGGATTCCACGCCGACGAGGTGCATGGAAAATGGTCTTTGCGCGCGTCGGTGACTGCGGGCCTGTCTCTGCAGGAGGTTCGCGTCCCGAAGGAAAATCTGCTGCCCGGTTCGGGCGGGCTGAAGAGCGCGCTGATGTGCCTGAATCAGGCGCGGTATGGAATTAGCTGGGGAGCGATTGGCGCGGCGATGGCCGTCTATGACACGGCGCGGCAGTATGCGCTGATGCGCAAGCAGTTTCGCAATGAGCCGATTGCCAGCCACCAGTTGATTCAGGAAAAACTGGTGTGGATGATCTCGGAA
>JAJZDO010000833.1 GCA_021805955.1 Acidobacteriota bacterium | reverse complement strand
CTGCTGGTGACGGACCTGCTGAACTACGGGCAGCCCTTCATCCGCTACGATACGGGCGACTGTGTGACGCTCACGGAGCAGAGCTGTAGCTGCGGACGATGGTTTCCGATGGCGGGAAAGATTGTTGGCCGGCTGGCGGGCGGTACCGTCTACGCCAATGGATCGCCGGTGCCCGGGGTACGGCTGGATCCCAATGTTTCAGCCACCGATTCCCCGCTGCTGCCGCTGCGTGCGCCGTGGAAGAGCCGGAGCCGAAAGATGAATCCGCGTATGGCTGGAGTTATGCAGCGCGGAGTTCTGATCGCTTGAGAAAGATTCCCGAATGAGTGTGTTTCACAGTCACTTCCTTCTCCCCTTCGCCGAACCGGACCGCTATCAGGGCTTTGCGCGCCGGATGCGAACGATCCGCCGCTTTGAGCGACAGACGGCCGCGGCGCAGCGTCACGAGCAGGAGAAGCGGCTCCACGCCCTGCTGCAGCACGCCTATGATACTGTTCCGTTCTATCGCCAGCGATTTGACGACGCGGGATTTCACCCTTCGCAGGCCCGCCTCGACCGCCCGTTACCCATTCCGGTCCTGACACGCGACGATCTGCGGGAACCGGATGCGAGGCTGCTGTCGACTGCGTTCTCGATGAAGGATTTGCGGCGCGCAGGAAGCAGCGGCACCACCAGCACACCCATCCAGTTCAATCGCGACATTGAAGGGATGCGAAACAAGTCGGCGCTGCAGTGGACCCTGAACGGGTGGTCTGGCTATCGGCCAGGAGACTCTGTACTGATGCTGTGGGGCGCGCATCGCGACATGGCCATCAATCCTAATTGGAAATGGCGGCTGTATGAGGAGACTCTCTTACGCCGTATTCCTGCACCGAGCGGAATCATCACGGAGGAGATTCTTGAGCGCTTCCGCGAGCGCTATGAAGCGAAGCAGCCGAAGGTACTCTATGCATACTCCACCGTGCTGGCCGCCTTTGCGGGACATCTTCGCAGCCATGGCATGCGGCACCGGCCGAAGGTACTGATCGCAACCGCCGAGGTGATGAACGATGAGAATCGCACGCTGATTGAATCCGTCTTCGGCATACCTGTGACGATGTACTACGGCAGCCGGGAAGTCGCCATGATTGCCGCCGAATGCGCTGCGCACGACCGGCTGCACTTTCATCCCTGGTCGTCACTGGTGGAGTTTGACCCGATTGGCGATACCCCGGATGGCCCCGCGTATCGCCTGTTGATCACGGATTTGCTGAACTACGGACAGCCGCTGATCCGCTACGACACGGGCGACTGCGTAACACTCCCAGAGACAGCATGCACGTGCGGCAGATCCTTTCCGGCCGCTAAAAAGATTCTGGGCCGCGTATGTGAAGGCATCCTCCTGCCGGGGGGCGGAATTATTCCGGGCATCACGCTGGGCACGCAAATGGCGCAGATGGGCCATAGCTTTCGTGCAATCGCGCGTGTGCAGTTCGTCCAAAAAAGCCTGGGCCATATTCATCTGCGATACGCCGTGCAGCAGGAGGATACCGAAAAAAGTCAGGAGCTCTCTTCGATCTGTAAGGCCATTGACGCGCTGATGAACGAACCTGTGCGCTGGACCCTGGAACAGGTGCCCGAGATACCGCGAGAGCGCTCAGGAAAGATTCGTCTCTGCGTCTCGGAAGTAGACGCCTCCTCGGCGGAATTCGCGGCATCGCTTTTAGCAAAATAGGAGCAGGCTCATAGGAATGCAAGAAACAACAAATACCCCGCTGATTTCGATCGTCATTCCGACCTTTGACCGGGCTGAGCTCCTACGGGAGGCTCTGGAGAGCGTATACAAACAGAGTTACAGGAATTTCCAGGTGATTGTTGTCGACGACGGGAGCACAGACCACACCGCTCAGATGCTTGAAGACTACGAGGGCAGGGTCAATGTCGTCTGGCAATCTCGAGGTGGAATTTCGGCAGCCAGGAATTCTGGTCTCGATCAATGCCGCGGAGAGTTTGTCGCTTTTCTGGATAACGATGACTTATGGGCTCCAGACAAGCTTGAGGCGCAAGTGGCCTTCGCATTGGCCGCGCCGCAGGCGACCGTGACATATACGGACGCTTTCCAGTTCAATGCAGAGGGTCAATTCCCAAAAACCTTCGTCGATCACTTCCCGGCATTAAACGATCCCACAGACCTATTTCAGCGAATGATCGAGGAGTTTGCAATTCCTCTGATGTCCACCATCATGATTCGCCTTGATTTTCTCCGGGAACACTCCTTGCGCTTCCAGGAGTTTGCTGGGATCGACGACCTCTTGTTATTTCTTGAAATTTTGCGGCGCGGCGGCCAATTTGCGTACCTTCCGCGGCCACTCACGTGGCGGCGCATGCATCCCGGTAACTTCTCAGGGAATCATCGGCGGCGGTTTGAGCAGAGAGCTCGACTATACCGGACGATGCTTGCGGGAATGGCCGATCTGACGACCGATCAACGTCGTGCGTTAAAGCTTGGGCTGCGCGACGCTCAGTATCGTGTTGCCGAATGCAACTGGGAGGATCTGCGGCTCCCGGAAGCACGGAAGGATTTTCTGCAATGTGTGGCTCCTGACAAGCGAGGGATGCGCGCCCTCGCCTACAGCGTTTTGAGCTGTCTCCCAAGGGAGTCTGTCGCGGGAATGCGTCGGTGGAAGACCGGATCCAGAGAACCCGCGCGTTGAACGTCGGTAAGTCTCCCTCGAACGATCGGGAGCGAGTGTTTTGAAACCGCGCAATATGAAATCAGACAGACCGGATCACGCAAACTCTTGTCCGCCAGCAAGTGTTCGGGTAATTCTTTCTATGCTGCATCCGAGATCCGGCCTGCTTATCGCCTCTCATCCGCCTGGTAGTCGAGATCAATGTTGCGCCTTGCATTGTGTCACCTGGCCGTTCACGGTCACAGTCGCTTCACTGTAGTTACCGCATTGCACAGTATTTGGAAGAGGGTCCGTCACCGTCACGCTCGAAGGGCACTCGGGCGATGGATTATTGGTGCTTGGATCACACCTACCATCCCAGGCATAAACAGTATGGGCGGGCGTTCCGACCCAGGTATTATGACCGATGGTGAAATTGCTGAATCCGTCCCACTCTCCTTCAACGAAGGCGGTAGTCGCCGAAAATGTATTGCCCGTGACGGAAACGCCATTCCCAAATGCGGCATCCATGCCGATTGCATAATCTGGCTGCCCCTGATTGAGATTGACCATTGTGAAAGTATTGCCGCTCACATTGATGGAACCATTGGCGGGAACCAGAACGAACTGTAAACCAATTCCCTGGCATGGTCCGGCGGTAACGGTAACGTTGTTATTGGTGATCACATCGTTACTCATATTGAATGTTGATTTGAATGCCATGAACTTGAACCGGATGCCGTAGGCGCCACCACCTTCACAACCAGGCTGGCCGTTCGGGCCATACTCCCGATTCTGCAGCAGTTCTGTCACGTTGAAAGTGTTATTTGATACTGTCACATTGCCAGCGTCGACGTTAACTCCTCGGCCGCTGACTGGGTGGCAGTTATTATTCGTAACTGTGGTGCCGGCGGCCGACACTTCGAAGCAGTAGTCGTTCGAATAATAGGCATCCATGCTGATGTCATTATTGCTGATCATCGTGTTTTGGTTCACACTGCGAATGCCGCCCTGCGGGCCACCCACCAGTTTGTTTCCTGTAATCGTATCGCCGCTTCCCGGATTATTTTCAGGTCCAAGGATGGCAATGGCCTGCCCCTGGAATGCCGCGCGAGCAGAAAGCATTCCCTGGCCCGGCAGCTGGATGTTGGTCACATGGTCCGTGATGTTGTTATTTTCAATTCGTGCTCCAGGGACCATGAAGGTCGAGTAATAAAACTGCGCCCCCTGGTTCTGAATGGTTGCCGTAATGTCATGGATATAGGGCGCGGAACTGAAGGTCCCCTGGCCGAAGCTGAAAGCATCACTGAACGGGGCGGAGTTTGGCGACTGAATGATCTTTCCGTTATAGACTTCGACACCTCCATGACGGGTGCCGCACGGACCGCCAATAAAGTGCCCTGTGACAAACCAGCAATCATGGCCTTCAATCGCGGGCGTGGGCGTTGTACCGCCTCCAGTGCCGTAGGTGATGGTATGGCCGTTGAGGTTTAGCGAGATTCCATCAGCATCGATTCCAAAACATGTGCCAGGGCTGGACACGTCATTCGCCAAATAGTACTTCCCACCCGATGTCAGATCCTTGCACGCGGTCAATGGCTTGCCCGACGGAGGCGGTCCCGGTGGCGGCGGGTTCGGCGGAGGAGGATTCGTGGGCGGCGGGTTTGTAGGCGGCGGATTCGTGGGCGGCGGGTTTGTAGGCGGCGGATCCGTGGGCGGTGGGTTTGTGGGCGGTGGTGGAGTCGTTGGATCTGCCGGGTTCACCGTCAGAACCAGCGAGGCCAGAACATTATTCTTCAGCGAATCGGACACGATCACGTGGAAAGGATAGGTGCCGGCTTGCTGCGGCGTTCCGGTGATTGTTCCATTTGAAGAGATCGAGAATCCGGGCGGCAGCGCGGATTGTCCGAAGCTCCAGGAATAGGGAGGTTGGCCGCCATTTGCCGCCAGTGAGGCGGAATATTTGCTACCTGCCGTGCCTGCGGGTACTCCCGGGGTGGCGAAACTCAGCGGCGGGTAGCAACTGCTGGGGGTCGCGGATTCCAGCGAAGCTGGCAATTCGAGCATCGCCACTTGCAATCCGCCGCCACGTTGACTTGTCCCAGAACTGCGGTCATTGGGCAGCGTGGTCAGGCCGGTGCAAATGGCGCGAGGAGCCGCGGGAATCATGTGTGACGCTGCACCGCGCGCGGGAATGGCGGCGATTGCAAAAACCGCAAGGGGGAGAAAAGACTTGATCGACATTTGCGCTCCAGTTCGATGCAGATGCCGCCAACGATTACGCGTTCCGGTTGGCGATAAGAAGGCAGAAAGGATCAAAACCCAGAGAGCAATCGCTACCGCGCAGGTTCTCGGGAAGAACGGCGATGGCAGACCCGCAGGTAACGCAAGCGCGTGTTCTGCAGCCGGTTAAGCTGTATATAGTTTTTGAGGCTAGGCGGAATCATACCCTGCGACCCAGGCAGACACCAAGAAAATTCGTCGAGCAGGAATCCACTCCTTCAGGATGCCTGCGTACCCGCGCCAAGGCGTGCGCGCAGTTCCGGCAGCAGGGCAGGCGACCAGTCGCTTTCCGCGAGAGACACGCTATCCCTTTTGTGTTGCCGAACTTCCACACCCTCAGGCACGTTTTCCAGAGCGGGCAGCAGGCTGATCGATGCGGAAATGGCCCCAACTACGAACCACGTGATGCGATAGAGATTATGCGCTGCATATCCGGCGAAGAAAAGTTGAAGGAAGATGATGTTCAGCAGTGCCGGCAGTTCTGTAAGGAATTGCGATTCATGCATTTCTAAAAGCTGTCGCCGCGATCTCATGTTCAGCCGGAATACACAGAGGGTGTAGCCGCCGAAAGTAATGATTCCAACTATGCCGAGTTCGCCCAGAAGCTTAAAGTACAGCGAGTGAGCATTGAGATAGAAGCGATGCCTGGGCCCAGGCCAGTACCCATTTCCATTCGCATCGGTGTAATTTCCGGCGCCCACGCCAGTAAGAGGATTGTGCTCAAACATGGCAATCCCTCCTTTCCAACTCAAAATGCGGTTTTGATAGGATTCATCCCCCTTCAGATGATCGACCGTCTCATACCGAGCCTTGTATTGGGCGGGAATCGCCAGCCAGACTACCGGACTCAAAGCGGCAACAATCGGCAGAAAAATCAGATTCTTCCGCTTGCGGAAAATGAGAATCGCCACCAGGAACACGACCCCCAAGGCGGCCGCACGCGAACCGGTGTCCAAGATCGTGACGAGTGCTATGCAGATGGTCCCAAGACCGACCAACCGCATCCAGGGCGGATTGCCCCGTGCCATCAGCGCCAGACACAGTGGAATGGAAAGCAGCAATGTGGCCGCCAGTGAATCTGGATCCCCGGCTGAGCTGGTGATCCCGACCGCCCGCTCGATATTCATCCGGACAAGCCAAATGCCACGATGGTAGTTGTAAAGCGCGCTGCCGCCCAGCCACGTTACGAGCAAGATCTCCGTCAGAATGAAGCCACGGATGCGGGCCTCTGTGGTTAGCAGCGCCGTCGCAAACAGAACGTACACCACAATTTCCAGGAAGGAGAAGCAGGAAGCGAGCGAATTGCTGCGCCAGAACGCGAGCGGGATTGAGACAATCATTGCCCCATAGAAGGCCAGAAACCAGCGGGTGGGTGCCGGAAAGCGCCACTTTTCCCCATGCATGAGAAAAGAAATCAGCAGCAAGACCGCCGCAACACGTTCCAGATGAAGGGGAGCCAGAGTGGGATACAGTTCTCCCGGTTGCAGCTCCATGACAATTAGCAGCGCCAAAAGCCCAATGTATGGCCGCATCAAGCCGGCCATCATAAGCACGAAGATCACCAGAAGAACAAAAACCTGCATCGAAAACGGGCCCGTCCCGGCTAGAGGTACCGTTGCGTTAGTGCACGCCAATTGCCAATCTGACCGCCTTGGCGGCGATGCCCAACCCGCAAATCACGCCGGGATGTGTGCAAATCATTGCACACTCGCCTTCCCCAAGCACTGGAATGTGACGAAAGTCCGCATAAGAGTTTGGCCTGTGAAGTGCAATCAACAGGCGGAGAGCGTTGCATCTCTGCACCTTAAGGATATCGTTTGGCCGTGACCTCAACTGTTCCCCAACCGAAGCCGCGGCAGATGTATTCCGTAAAGAAGCTGATCCGCGGCTCGAGCAGCCGCGTGCTGCGTATGTTCATCCTGGCCTCGATCGGCTTTTTTCTCATGCCGTTCATGGTCCACCGCCTGGGTTCGCAGCAATATGGCATCTGGGCCACAGCGGTCGCTTTTCTTGGGTATTACAGTTTCCTGGACCTGGGACTATCCGGCGCAATCTTTACCCACATGTCGTATGCGCTGGGCCGCGAGGACCACGAGGAAGCTCGAAACATCTACTATGTCTCGGCGTTAATTTTCAGCGGCGTCGGCATTATCCTGATCCTGGCAACGTTCATTCTGGCGTTCGCCATGATTAAGCTGCACTACACGCACGGCCGCGCCATGGCGACCATCATCCTCATCCTGGGGATCAGCACGGCGACGTCGTTCGGGATGCGGGTTCCTTTTGGAACGCTGAACGCCGCCCAGCATTTTGACATTACCGCCTGGGTTCTTGTGATGACCGGCATTATTCGGGCCACAGGCACGGTTTATCTGCTCACGCATCACCATGGAATTGTAGCTTTAGCCTGGCTCGCCGTCTTTGGGGGGGTACCCGCCAACGCCATCGTGCTATGGAGCGTGAACCACTACTTCCCTTACCTGAAAATTTTTCGCTTTCCCCGCTGGAATCAGCAGACCTTCCGCAAGCTCTATCGATTTGCCGGGCCTGTCATGCTCGGCCAGGTCGCCGACCGCATCCGCTTCCAAACGGATACTCTCACGGTCTCGTTCTTCGTCGGTCTGATGGCCGTGACGCACTATACCGTCGGCAGCACGCTGGTCATGTACTACCTGGACGCGGTTGCCGCTATCGTCGGCGTATTTATGCCGGTACTGAGCATGCAAAAGAGCGTCGATGACGACGCGGCCTTTGAACGCAGTTTCCTCGCCGGATCGCGGGTGGCGTTGTGTGCCTCGGCCTTCATCTGCTTCGGTCTGATCGTCTGGTCGAAGGACTTCATCACGCGGTGGATGGGCGCCAGGTTCACCGACGCGTACCCAGTGGTTGTAATTCTGGCGATCGCCGTATTTCTGGAGACGTCGCAATCCACGTCCGTCAATGCGCTCTACGCCAGCCTGCATCAGAAGGCCTACGCGGTTCTTAACATTTCAGAGGCCGTCTGCAACCTGATCCTGAGCATCCTTTTTGTGCGGCCGTTCGGCATGATGGGTGTAGCGCTGGGCACGCTGATCCCGAGCATCGTATTTCGCGGCATCCTGCAGCCCATCGTCGTGGAGCGGCTGTTGCACATCAGCAAACGCAAGACGCTGGGGCTCTACGCGAAAACCGGCAGCCGGTGCGCGCTGCTGCTGATCGTTCCGTTCGTCATCTCGCATTATTGGTTGGCGCCGGATATTCTGCACCTCGTGCTCATTCCGGCTATCTGCGCCGTCCTCTACATTGTTCCAGTCTGGCTGCTGGAGTTTGGCGGCAAGGGCTCGGATCGCATATTGGCGCGTCTGCGCGGAGTGCGCGCCACATAAGACTTCTCGGCCAATGGCTCCGGGCAGGTGGGCCACATCTCGCTTGCGCTCTCAACATGAGGGTGCCCGGCATCCGGCTTCTGAGATGTGGGAGTAGAGAGCTTGGTCACGCGCCACCGCTATCCATGGCGACTCGGTCTCGACTTGATAGCGGGCGAGAGACCTTGGACGCTTCACCTTTTTGAACCCGCGTTGCAAACCCGAGACGTGCGGCACCCAATTCCAACCTGGGCCACCCGCCCACTGGGCATTCCGACACAGCGTATCTTCCTGATGCGCCCCACTCAAGCCAAAATCAGGCTTGAATGGGCCACCCGTCCAGAAGGGACGTTCGCTCCGCTGCACCGCTACGGAAAGTTTCACGGCCTGTAGCGCCTTCGCCAGGGATCCCAGCTTCGGCTCGCTCAGAAGCAGATGCACATGCTCCGGCATCACCACGTAGCCGGTTACGAAGAAGTCGTACCGCACCCGCATCGTCTCCAAAGAATGTTCGAAAGTCTCTCTCGCCGCTGGCGACCCCAGATGCGGCTGGCGTCGATAACAACTGAAGGTGACAAAGTGAAGATCACCGGACTGTTGGTAGCGGACGAGCGACCTGGGCACCCCAGCATCTTACCCCACGTCTCAAACGCGAGACGTGGGGCACCCTCGTGCGTTCCTCTCAGACCTGGACCACCCGCCTACTCGGGATCGATCTCGTTTCTTCGCCTCGTGCTTATTGTTTTAAGAGTCATTCTCGGTGCGCGTATCTGGAAGGAGCCAATTCCTACAAAGAATAAATCCAACCATCTCGGGAAGCACTATTATCCCAAACCAGATAGGTTTGAATGTCGCCACATGAGTGAGTACAACCGCAAAACCGATGGAATGCGCCAACAGCAGTC
>JAJZDO010000453.1 GCA_021805955.1 Acidobacteriota bacterium | reverse complement strand
GCCGGAATCCCCTTGTTCGCATTGCCACGGTTGTTGGTCGAACCATTGGCACCGACTTCCAGCCATCCATAAATCTTGGAGCGGCTCCTGTTGCCGTTGATCGCCTGCATCAATGGATAGCTTCCGTAATCCGGTGCGCCAATGACCGGCGTACCGCCGATCGGCCAGTCTGCGGCTGGAAACGGCGGAGAACTGATCGGTGGAGGCGTTCCGCGTCTGGTTTGTGGCGTTGCGACCGTGATCGGCGCGTGGCCCGCCCAGTCCGCAACGTAGGCCCGGCCGAGCCGGTGCAAAAAGTCCGGTTCATCGGCTCCATGCATTGACTGAGAAGGGGTGGGAGCTGAGGGCAGTTGATCGGTCAAATCCATATCTGGATTGGGATCTGCTGCGGTGGGAGCCGGGGCGTATCCTGGGGCCGAAAGCGAATTTGGATTTTTTGAAGAGATTCTTACCTGCATATGATTTTGCTGCGCAATCCCCATCGAGTTCGCTAACGAAACCGTTGCCGCCAGGGCGACGGCGCACGCAGCAATTGCAATTTTTTTTGGATTCATGTCCGCTCTTCCTACTTACCTTCCGCCGAGACGCCGATGGTCTGCATTTGCAGGCTTCAGCGACATTTCGATCGTAGGGAGCGGTCCATAAAGTTTGCGTAAGTAAGTTGTAAAGAAAGAATAAGTGCGTTGAAGCGGCGATCCGGACGGTTGCACTCGATGTCCGTATTTAAAAGGATTGCCCCCGCTTTGATTTGGCAGTCACCGCTTGTCCGTCGAGATGCACTCAGACATCCGTCCGCTGGATGAAATTTCCAGCCAGATGGCGACGTCGATAAACGGCGGTCCTTCGTATTGGGGATTGGACACCATCGAAAGTCTGGCAAAACAGTGGCTAACCGCACATGCGTGCTGATAGTCTCAAGGGAGTTCCCCTGAGCTAACGAAGCAGTGAAAGTGAAACACATCGAATGAGAATTGCAAGTGTAGCCAGCGCAATGCCCAAGTGGTATTACAGCCAGCAGAAAATATTTGAAACATTGTGTGAGCACTGGAAAGACAAGCTGGAAAAGCCGGACGTTTTAGAACGGCTCCATCAGCGGGTAGGCGTCGACGGCCGGCATCTGGCCTACCCGATCGACGAGTATGCATCGATCGATACCTGGGGCGACGCCAACAACCGCTGGATCAAAGCGGCTATGGAACTGGGCGAGCGGGCCGTCAGCACCGCTTTAAAGCGCGCTGGGCGGACCAAAGACGAGATCGGCGCCATGATTACAGTCTCTGTGACCGGGATTGCCGCACCATCTCTGGACGCGAAACTGAGCAACACGATGGACCTGCCGCTGGCTATGCGCCGCACCCCGATCTTCGGTCTGGGCTGTGTGGCTGGCGCGGCTGGCATTGGGCAGGCTGCGGACTATGTGCAGGCCTATCCGGACCGCATCGCTGTACTGCTGTCGGTCGAACTGTGTTCCCTGACCTGGCAGCGCATGGATTTGTCCGTTGCCAACATGATCGCCTCCGGCCTGTTCGCCGATGGTTCGGCAGCAGTGGTGATCGCCGGAGACAAGGTCAAGTCCGACGGCCCGGAGATTCTCGGCCACCGCTCCAGCTTCTATCGCGATACTGAACATCTGATGGGCTGGGACATCTCCGAGGAAGGGTTTCAGATTGTGCTGTCGGCAGAAGTGCCGGACGCGATCCAAAAGCATTTCCCCCATGACGTTGACAGTTTTCTTGCCGCCCACGACCTGAAGCGAAGCGACATCGGCACATGGATCATGCATACGGGCGGCCCCAAGGTACTTGACGCCTCAGCGGAGGCGCTGGGATTGTCAAGGGAGGCTTTCGCGCCCTCCTGGGAGAGCCTGCGCAACAACGGCAACATGTCTTCCACCTCCGTACTGCTGGTGCTGGAGGACTACATGCAAAACCGCCGTCCGGCGGCGGGAACCTACAGCATCCTGGCGGCGATGGGGCCGGGCTTCTGCTCCGAGTTGGTTTTGTTGCGCTGGTAAGGCTGCCTGTTCCAGCGGATGGAGCGCGACGGCATCGTTGGGGCCTGCCGACGGCTCGCGGCCCAGGGAGATTCTCAGCCTGCTTGCTGACTGCAGGATGTGGAACAGTCGATGCGGTAAGGGCGAATCGCCTGGATCAGAGGGAAGCGGGTTGTGCCCACGAGGTCTGTTACCGCGTGATTTCGTATGTGAGAACTGGAGAATCCCAGGTCTCAAAATCGAGACCTGGGGTGCCAAATCTCGCTACGTACTACCCTGCATGGAGGCCGGAGACCCAGAATATCAATTGAGTCCTTACTGCCGTGCGACCGCTGGTTTTGCCCTAGCCGCCAGCGACGCCGCCAATATGGAACATCCAATGCGGCAGGTCGAACCAATAATGCGGGAGCCAACAAAAAACGGCCCACTCAGGGCCGCTTTTTGTTGGAGCGAATTGAGCTTACTGCACTTTGTGGAAGTATTTCGCGACCGTGCTAACGAAGGGACGGGCTGACACCGGTGTTGC
>JAJZDO010000539.1 GCA_021805955.1 Acidobacteriota bacterium | reverse complement strand
GGTCCGCCAATTTTTGCGCCGCTGCTGTTTGGCGCCGAAGGAATGCTGAGCATACTCGCCAGCCTGCTTCGTCGGAGGGAACGATGAACTCCCCCCCACGAACCGGCCGATCCGGCCTTGTCTCCGCGTGACCCGAAGACCGGCGAACCGTTTGGGCCTCGCCGTCAGCCTGGCTACTACCCCGGATTCAGTACGCTTGCGCAAAGTCCGTTCTGGGATGACGCGACGCGCGCGATCATCGACCGGCGTGTCGAACAGCCGCCTGAACGCAAATTCTTTTCTGAGCACGCCTGGACATTCTGGACGGCCGTTTTCGCCCACCTGATACCGCAAACGGACCGGGCTCCCGACCGGCAGATACATTTGATAGGCCCAATCGATCACCGTCTTGCCGCGAACCGGACCGTCGGCTATCGATACGAAAATATGCCGCCGGACCGCATCGTTTATGAGCTTGGTCTCGAGGCCATCGATCGCGAAGCTGAGCACCGCTACGCCGCGAAGTTTCTGCTTTTGCCGCATCTCCAGCAAGACCTCGTCCTGAAGGCAATCCATGACGGGACCCCCGATGCCGCGAAAGAAATCTGGAAGAAAATGTCCGTGCATCGCTTCTGGCAGTTGATTATGGGTGACGCCATCGACGCTTATTACGCCCATCCCTGGGCGTGGGATGAGATAGGTTTCGGAGGACCCGCGTATCCGCGCGCTTATACGCGCCTGGAACGAGGCGAGCCTGAGCCGTGGAAGGTCGAAGAAAGGCGTTACGAATGGCTCGCTCCGTCCACAGCAGTCTCGGACGAAGTCGCATCCGGCTCCGAACATTACACCGAATCAAGCCAGCACAGCGCGCACGGCTCCGGAGGCAAGCATTGAAGAAGCCTCTTCTAGGAACTTTCGGCAAACATGATTCCGATAAACACATGGTTGGACCGCTGCAGCAAATTCATATGCCGATGCGCCGCTTCAAGGAACATGAGGAAGTGGATTATGTGATTGTCGGCGTGGGTTCGGCGGCGGAGTGCTTTTACAACGGCTCGTGCGCGCAGGATTCAACGTGGTTGGAATCGAAGCGGGACCGTTTTGGGACACGGAACGGGACTGGGTGAGCGATGAAGTCGGTTCGCACGAACTGTACTGGACCGAGCCTCGCGTGACCGGAGGGACCGATCCGCTGGCGCTTGGTTCCAACAATTGCGGCAAGGGCGTGGGCGGAGGGTCCGTGCATTGGGCCGCATTTGCCCCGCGGTTGCACCCGTCCGACTTTAAGGTCTACACGCGCGATGGCGTCGCCGCCGACTGGCCCATAAGCTACGCAGATATCCAGCCGTATTACGAGCAGCTTGAATTGGAGATGCCCGTCGCCGGTCCTGCTTATTATCCCTGGGGGCATCCGCACGGATACACTTACGGGCCGCATCCCATGGGCGGCGTGGGGAACGCACTCATCAAAGGCTGCACCGCTCTGAACATACCGGTGTCGATCGGCGGTCCGGTTGCGATCCTTTCCGGCTCGCACGGCGACCGGCCGCATTGCATCTATCGCGGATTCTGCATTCAGGGATGCAAGGTAGGGGCCAAGGCCAGTACGCTCGTCACGCACATAGCGTGTTCCCCACGCAGGGTTCGGCGAACCCAGGCCTTACGATCCAGGCTTTGGCCGCTCGCACAGCGGACTATCTGGTCTCCCAGGGCGATCGGATCTTTACCAGCAACAAGCGCGATATGACGGAACCCACGATCCGTCGCGAACTTGCTCCGCCAGAAACCTGGGGCAAGGGGATCCCGAGATTGAAGTAAGGCCAAAGCACGGACAGACTGATCCGCCAATACGAGGCGATAAGCTCCAGACAGAGTTGCTGGAGCAGGCAGGGGGCACGCTGGATAGGTGCATTGCGGCCAGAATGTTGCCTCATCGCCATTAACATGCCGGTGCCTTGGCATCGGCTGGAAACATCAGAGGCTGGAGGCGCGAATGGCCTCCAGTATCCAATGCAGCAGCAGATGCGGAGCGCAGCCGAGCAACACGACGGCCCCTGCAAGCAGGCCCATGACAAGTTGGCCAAGCATCGGTACTTCTATTCTGTCTGCCTCAGCAGACGGGCTCGCAACGTACATTCTCTTGAGCACTTGCAGGTAATAGTAGAGGGAAACAGCGCTCATGGCGATGGCGAGGTCCACCAGCCAGAGCAGGCCAAGAGACCGCGGTGCAGCAGCCAGTGCGGAGACAAACAGATAAAATTTACCGAAAAAGCCAGCCAGAGGCGGAATCCCCGCTAAAGAAAGAAGAAAAATAAACATGCAAGCGGAAAGCACGGGCGCCCGCCGGCTGAGTCCGTCAAAGCTGGAAAGCCGATCGCTGCCAGTCCGTTCTTCTACAACGGCCACAACGCCAAAGGCACCCAGCGTCGCGAGCGCGTACGTCACAACATAATAGAGAAGCGCGGCAAGACTTTGTTGCGTATGCGAGACGATAGCAAGCAGCATGTAACCCGCGTGGGCAATCGCCGAGTATGCCAGCAGTC
>JAJZDO010000143.1 GCA_021805955.1 Acidobacteriota bacterium | reverse complement strand
CTTGCTGACAATGCGCGCAATGTCTTCCTCGTCGACCTCCTCTTTCAACATGCGCGGGCCTCCCGCGGCGCCTTCCTGAGCGGCGGTCAACTGCTTCACTTCAGCTTCCAGCTTGGGCAGCTCACCGTACTGAATTTGCGCAACGCGCTCGAAATTACCGCGCCGGGTTTGCTCCTCTGCATCCTGACGCAAGACTTCCACCTGCTTCTTCAGGTCCGCGAGGCGAGTGATGTCACCGCGCTCTTGTTGCCAGTGGGCGCGCAGGGCGGCAATTTCTTCATGCAGCGTGGCCAGCTCCTTCGTAACCTCTTTCAGGCGCTCTTTGGAGTTTTCATCTTTCTCCCGCTTCAGCGCGGTGCGCTCAATCTCCAGCGAGGTGGCGCGTCGTTCCATCTGATCGATTTCTGTCGGGACAGAGCCAATCTGGATGGCGAGCGAAGCCGCTGCCTCGTCGACCAAGTCGATGGCTTTGTCGGGCAGGAAGCGATCAGAAATGTAGCGGTGCGACAGTGCTGCCGCCGCGACAATGGCGGAGTCCTTGATGCGTACATTATGATGCGCTTCGTATCGATCTTTCAGGCCGCGCAGAATCGCGATGGTGTCTTCGACATTGGGCTCTCCCACGTAGACGATCTGAAAGCGCCGCTCCAGCGCCGCATCCTTCTCGATGTACTTGCGATATTCGTTCAGCGTAGTGGCGCCGATAGCTCGCAGTTCGCCGCGCGCCAATGCCGGCTTGAGCATATTGCTGGCGTCAATCGCGCCTTCTGCAGCCCCCGCGCCGACCAGCGTATGCAACTCGTCGATGAACAAAATGATGCCACCCTGCGCATCTTCAATATCTTTCAACACGGCCTTGAGGCGATCTTCAAATTCGCCGCGATATTTTGCGCCGGCCAGCATGGCGCCCAGGTCGAGCGAGATGACACGCTTGTCGCGGAGCACATCCGGCACGTCGCCAGAAACGATGCGGCGGGCTAGGCCTTCAACGATGGCGGTTTTGCCGACGCCCGGCTCGCCAATCAACACGGGATTATTTTTTGTTCGGCGCGACAGCACCTGCACCACGCGACGAATTTCTTCATCCCGGCCGATGACTGGATCGAGCTTGCCGCGACGCGCCAACTCGGTCAGGTCGCGAGCGTAGCGCTCGAGCGCCTGAAACTTCGCTTCAGGATTTTGATCAGTGACACGCTGGGTGCCGCGCACGGTGGTTAGCGCGCGCAGAATGGCATCGTGAGTAGCGCCTTCCGCGGCCAGCGCCATTTGCGCGGGATCATTTTTCTGCTGCGCGATGGCAAGCAGCAAGTGCTCGGTGGAAACGTACTCATCCTTAAAGTTGGCGGCTTCTTGAAACGCCTGCTCGACGACCTTGAGGAAGGCTTTGGAAGGCTGCGCCTGGTTGGCGTCGCCGGAAATTTTAGGAAATGTCGCCAGCGCTTGCTCCAGTTTCGCGCGCAACGCATCGTGACTGACCCCGGCCTTCTGCAGTACGGGCGCGACGATGCCTTCTTTATACTGCAGCAATGCCAGCAGCAAATGCGTTGGCTGCAACTCCGGATTGCCGTTGTCGCTGGCCAGAGTGGTGGCCGTTTGTACGGCGTCCTGCGCTTTCACGGTAAGTTTGTCCCAGCGAACGGCCATGATGCGTGTCCTGCTTTCGTGTGAAACTTCTGAATCACTCAGTATCTGTGGATGGAGAAAACTGGGCAGGGGACGCGTTTTTCTGCGAACGCCCTGCCCTGCCTGGATGAATCGAGTCCATCCGAAATCTGCCTCGAAGCTATTATGCCGCGGGCTTGGACTCGGTTGATTTCGACTCGACGGTTTTTGGGCTGCTGGCCGGGGTCACTCCGCTGACCGAAACTTTAATCTGTTTCGGCTTGGCTTCGGCGCGCTTACCCAACTCGACGGTCAAAATGCCAGCGTCATAGTGGGCCTTCACGCTCTCCTGATCCAGCGTGTTCGGTAGCGTGAAGACGCGGGCAAAGCTGCCATAGCGACGCTCGACGCGATGATAATTCTCTTCCTTGGTTTCCTTCTCGAAGCGGCGCTCGCCGCGAACCGTCAGCGCATTGTTTTCCAACTGAATGTTGAAGTCCTCGAGCTTCATGCCGGGAACTTCCAGCTTGAGCACAATGTGATTCGCATCTTCATAGATGTCGACGGGGGGAACGAAGGCGCTGGATGAAAGGGATTCATCCTCGCTGCGATTTACTTCGCGCAGAAAGGAGTTGAGGCTGTTCTGGAGCGTGTACATGTCTTGAAACGGTGTCCAACGTGTGATGGCCATGAGTCTTCCTCCTACATGTATAGAAATAGGTGGGGACGCGGCGGGCGAGATTCAACAGCCCAGCCGGTACGCCTAGGAATACTATAGCACAAACAGGAAGATTATATGAGTGGATTTATATCAAATCTTTATTTCTCGTAAACTATTGAAAATATGTATTTTAGGGGAAAGACTAGCTTGGAGCGCCTGGCGGCATTTCGTCCTTGGCCTCGACGACATCGTCTTTGGTG
>JAJZDO010000631.1 GCA_021805955.1 Acidobacteriota bacterium | reverse complement strand
ACAGGTCCGAGGCCGAGCGCCAAGCCGACGCCATGCGCGACCCGCTACCGAAGTTGCAGATGCGGCTATTGCGCGAGGGCATTCTGGATGAAGCGGGTATCACGCGGCTGGAGCAGGCAGTGGATGAGGAGATTCGCGTCGCAACCGAAGTCGTGTTGCGCTCTCCCTTTCCTGCGACCGACAGCATATACAAACACGTGTATTCCGAGGACTTGGATCCGACAGCAGTATCGTTCCTGAAGGAGCCGGCGCCAGCGGTAGAGGATCCCGCGAGGCCGGTCCAGGAACGCACCATGGCGGACCTGATCAACGCCTGCCTGAACGACGAGATGAAGCGCGACGAACGCATTGTTGTTTTTGGCGAAGATGTCGCGGATTACAGCCGTGAACGGAGCCTGGACGAGAGCGCGATGAAAGGGAAGGGCGGCGTGTTCAAGCTGACCAGCGGGTTGCAGCGGGAGTTCGGTTCCGATCGCGTTTTCAATTCTCCTTTGGCCGAAGCGAATATTGTTGGCCGTGCGGTTGGCATGGCCACTCGGGGAATGAAACCCGTCGCGGAGATTCAGTTTTTCGATTACATCTGGCCTGCCATGCATCAGCTTCGGAATGAACTGCCGCTGATTCGTTGGCGCAGCAATGGAACGTTCTCCTGTCCGACGGTCATTCGCGTGGCCACCGGCGGCTATCTGACGGGCGGCGCGATCTATCATTCACAATCCGGCGAAAGCATCTTTACGCATACGCCCGGCATGATGGTGGTTTACCCTTCGAATGCACTCGACGCCAACGGCCTGCTGCGAACGGCGATTCGCTGCGACGACCCGGTGTTGTTTCTGGAACATAAGCGACTCTATAGAGAGACCTATGGCCGTGCTCCATATCCAGGACCGGATTTTACGATTCCTTTCGGCAAGGCAAATATCGTCCGGCCGGGCAAGCAACTTACTGTGATTGCCTTTGGCGCTATAGTGCCGCGCGCCCTGCAGGCTGCCCAGCGCGCCGAGCGCGAAAACGGTCTGGACGTGGAGCTGATCGATCTTCGCTCATTGAACCCGTACGATTGGGACGCCATTGCTACCTCTGTCCGCAAGACCAGTCGCGCGCTGGTTGCGTATGAAGACATGCGCAGCTGGGGATACGGAGCCGAGATTGCGGCGCGCATTGCCGATGAGCTATTCGACGATCTGGATGCGCCTGTGCGTCGCATTGCCGCAAAAGACCTGTTCGTCGCGTACCAGCCAACGCTGGAAGACGAAATTCTTCCGCAACCGGAAGATATTCGCAAGGCAATGGTGGAACTGGCTGGATATTAAGGCGGATTTACTGCCAATGTAGTCAGCTCTCGACTGGAGTCATTCTGAACGCAGGCCGCCTTGTCGGGTGCATTGAAGAATCCAGAGAATATTCGCATGGATTTGTTTGCGATTACTTTCTGGATTCTTCGCTTCGCTCAGAATGACTCATCTCATCTTCAAATACAGTCTCTGTAAATCATCATCTGTAAATCATCCGTTGGATGAAGGGACCCATCCTCCTACTTCCCATTCGTCGTTCGTAGTCATCCTCTCGAAGTCCGCACTGGTCGTGCCGAACTCCGGGCGATGAAGATGGGCTCGCGGCGGATGAGTTGCGCAAGGATCTCCGCAAGCACAGGATCGGCGATCAGTTGGGGCGCTGCTTTCGATCGCAAGCGGCATGCAGCGCATTGGGCGGCCTGTGCGCGACTACGGCAGCGATGAGACGATTCCGGTCGGTTATGATGCGCTGCATCGATTGATTGCGAGTTCCGCACCATTTGCCACGCTCAGTCGTGTGGCCTTCGATGGGGTGTTGGATATGCTTTCGGGGCGCTATCCGTCGGATGGATTTGCCGAGTTGCGCCCGCGCATTACATGGGACCGGGCGCGAAATAGCCTGACGGCGCGGCAGGGCTCCAAAAGCCTTGCGATCCTGAACGGCAGGACGATTCCAGATCGGGGGGTGTATGGAGTTTTCCTTTCCAGTTCCAAGGATAAGCCGGGTGCCGACGGCTCCGATTGATTGAGGAGCCGTCAGCGCCGCGCAATCCAGTGAAGTGCAGTTCCAGAAGAGGCGTTGCGTGTAGGCGCTCCGCAACTGTGATGTGGCGCACGTGGGCCCAATTTGACAGCGATCTATAATGCGGGCGGATGAAGGTGGGCATGGAGCGACTGCGATGAAGACCGGGGCGGAAATTGCGGCGAGCCGCGAGCGACTTACGGCGGCCTTAAATCATAAACAGACGGATCGAATCCCCATCGATTTTGGCGGAACGGCTGTGACTGGGATGCATGTGAGCTGTGTTGCGGCCCTGCGAGATCATTACGGGTTGGAGAAACATCCGGTGCGCGTGCACGAACCATTTCAAATGCTGGGACTGGTGGAAGACGATCTTGCGGATGCGATGGGCCTGGACGTGGTGGGAGTCTTTCCCAGGAACACCATGTTCGGTTTCCCGGCGGAGAACTGGAAGGGCTGGCGGCTGAACGGACTGGAGATCCTGGTT
>JAJZDO010001072.1 GCA_021805955.1 Acidobacteriota bacterium | reverse complement strand
TCTCAAATCCTCACCCTGGCGTGCGGATTCGGTTTGAGGGCCAGGGATCAAGAACATACGGGTCCTGTAGATTTCCGCAGGACGAGGGTGGTTTGGACGAGGTGTTTTTCGCCGGGGATGGGTTGGGTGGTGCCTGGGGAACTGGCGCGAAATAGAGCACGGAAAGCAGTGCGGGCGATCTCATCGCGGGGCAGGCCGATGGTGGTGAGCGCCGGCCGCGTGAACGCGCTGAGTTGAATGTTGTCATAGCCGATGACCGAGACGTCTTCGGGGACCCGCAGGCCATGTTCATAGATCGCGCCCATGGCGCCGATCGCAGTCAAATCGTTGGAGGCCATGACCGCCGTGGGCCGAGCGCCGGACTCTAAAATTCGCGCCATGGCATCGTGGCCGCCGTCCACGCGATGGTTTCCTTCGCGGATCAGGGCCTGATGCGTGACCAGGTGGTTGCGCGCCATACCTTCATTGAATGCCCGAAAGCGGGTAAGCGCCGAAACCAGATGCAGCGGCCCGCTGATGAATGCAAAGCGGCGATGCCCCAGGCCGATGAGATGGTCCATGCCGCTTTCGACGCCCCCTGCATAATTGATGCGCAAAACGCTGATGCCCGGTCCGGACTGCCCGGTGTCCAGAAAGACGATTGGGATGTTCTGACCTTTCAGGGTTTTGACCAGTTTGTCGTCCATCTCGGAGGTCATGATGGCGACTCCATCGACTTTGCGCTGCAGCATCTGGCGGACGCAGGTTTCCATGCGGACCGGATCGTAGTTGGTGTTGGCCATCAAGACTTCCTGGCCATGCTCCACGGCGATATCTTCAAAGGCCTTGGCGATCTCCGGGAAAAATGGGTTGGTGATGTCCGAGATGATCAATCCATACAGGCGGCTGCGTCCGGAGCCCAACGCTCTGGCGTTTGTATTGGGATAGAAATTCAAGTCCTGTATGGCGGCGCGGACCCGGTCCGCAGTCTGGGGAGTGACTTTCGCCGAGCCGTTGATGGTCCTCGACACGGTTGCGGTGGAAACTCCAGCGCGTTTTGCGACCGCCTTGATATTCATAGGGACCGAGGGTGCGACAGGTGCTAAGGGACCAAACTATTGTAAACGCTTACAGCAACCAACAATACCAGCTTTGACTCGCTGCAATCCACTACTTTGCCGCTGGCCCTGTCGAATCGCGTACTTGCAGAGTGGGCGAAATATTGCGGCTGCGGGCCTTGATTGTTGTGGTTGGGTTGGATGCCTTGAACAAAAGCGAAAATGCACACGCCGCAATTTCGTGGCGGGAAAGAGAGATGGTCGTCAACTGAGGGAAGACCATAGTGCAGATGGGAAGATCGTCGAAGCCGATTATAGAGATATCGCGCGGAACGAACGCGCCGGCTTGCTGAGCTGCCTGCAACGCGCCCACGGCCATCAGGTCATTGGTGGAAATGACCGCGGTTGGCCGGGGCGACGATCGCAGGAGCTTCTGCATGGCAGCGTGACCGCCTTCTACGTGAAGGTCGCCCGAAAATACCCACTCCTTGCGAATGCTCAATCCGCATTTTTTCAGGCCGGACAGAAAGGCTTGATGCCGGCGCTGGGCGGAGCTGAAACCCGCCGGACCCGCGATGAACGCAATATCGCGATGCCCGAGCGCTTGCAGATGTTCGACAGCTTGCTGGAAGCCTTTGCTATAGTCGACGCCGATGTTGTCGAACCGCCGATCCAACGTTTTCTGATTGAGCAGGACCAGCGGCACCTTGGACTTCTTCGCCCTTTCCAGGGCGGCCATATCGACTTCCGAGGTCATCGCGGCAATGCCGTCCACATTCCGTTCGATCATGCGGCGCAGGCAATGGTCGAACTGACCGGGGTCGTAATTCGTATGGCTGAAGATCACATCGATGCCATGCCCGGTCGCCATGGCGCCGAAGCCGTCGATCAACTCAGGGAAGAAAGGGTTCTTGATGTCGGAAACGATCAGGCCGAACAGTTTGGTGCGGCCGACCCGCAGATTTCTGGCGCTGGTGTTGGGCACATAATTGAGCCGTTCGATGACTCGTTTTACATGTTGTGTCGTCGCTGGCCGCACGCGCGGCGAATCGTTCAATACGCGCGACACGGTCGCGGTGGAGACCTTCGCCAGCCTTGCCACTTCCTGAATATCCATAGTCCGCCGGTATGCCGACCCCAGTATACGCAGCCGGAACCGCTCTACCGCCCGGAATGCGAAGCCTGATGGAAGCGAAACAAGGTGACACTTTCGCGCGGAAGTGGGTAGGTGAACGGTCCCTGGCCTGGGACCGAAAGTGACGACGATACAGGCACAACGCGACGAGGATCGATCTCATCGTTGCCGTCGTATCGGCTTGCGGCTTTCAATTGCGCCACCTCCACCAAGGACCCGGCGCGGAACTTTCCCAAATCGATGCGCACGGGAACATCTTGTGCCAGATCTACTTGCTGCTTTCCACCTCTGTCGCTTGCGGAGAACAGGACGGCGAACAGATTTTGGTGCCCGAAAACTCGTCTATCCGGTAC
>JAJZDO010001120.1 GCA_021805955.1 Acidobacteriota bacterium | reverse complement strand
CTTCGCGCTGTTGCTGTTCCTCAAGCCCCTGGGTTTTCTGGGCGTGGGCGTGCTTGCCGCCATCGATTCCAGCTCGATCGCCATTCCCATGGACTTGATCATTGCCGGATACGTGTGGAGCAATCGAGGTTACTTCTGGGTCTACGCCCTCATGGGCGCGCTCGGTTCCGCCATTGGAGCGCTGGTACCGTTTTACATTGGCCGCACGGGCGGCGAATATGTGCTGCTAAAGCGGACTTCGCAGGCAAAGTATGACCAACTGCGGGCGCGTTTTGATCGCCATCACTGGCTGGCAGTGCTGGTACCCGCTGCCATGCCTCCGCCATTTCCGTTCAAGCTGTTTGCTTTTGGGGCGGGCGTGTTCGAGATGCGCGTGGTCCCGTACATGGTGGCCGTCTTTGCAGGACGCGCTGTGCACTACCTGGTGCTAGCCATCCTGGTCGTCTACTTCGGTCCGGAAATTTTGACCTGGATGGGGCTGCATTCCATGTCGTTGCTGACTCTGTTTGCAGTTGTCGTCACGGCGTTCTTGCTCTACGAAATATTTCGTCGACGTCGCAATCGTGCCCGCAAAATAGCCTCCGGTACCTACACAAAACAGCTAGACAAATCAGGCGGCTAGGGATTTTCGGAATTCGTCGCGCCGGCGCTCCCCAGGACTTTCGGGGTTCTCGCCTTTATCGCCGGCATGTCGAGCGGACCGGTAACCGATACGCCGGAGGGTTGCATCTGCAAATCGAGCACGCGCGAAAATGTCACCGTTCCCGACAAGGACTGAATTCCCGGCAATACAGCTTGCCTGCGCTCTGTCGCGCTGGCAAACGCCAATTGGCCGGAATCAAGCGTGAGTTTCTGGTCGTGGATCTGACCCGCCGCACGCAGCCGCTGGAAGCGCGTAATGCCTGGGATAGCGTTCACTGCGCCTCGGGAACCTGCGACCGGGCTGGCAGACTCCATTGGAGGCATCGGCGCGGCCAGCGCGCCGCCACGCCAATCAATGGCAAAATTCCCCGACGCATTCTGTGCAAGGTCGGCCGTCGACCATCCCCGCGTCTTCAAGCGGATCTGGACATTCGCGCTCCCGCGACCCCACTTCTCATGCCACATCGCAGCGACCAGGTCTGGCTGAATATTTCCCAGTGCCACTCGCAGTGTGTAGATCGGTGCACCCTCCCCCCACTGTGCTGAACCGGCTCCTGCCTGCATTGCGACCACCGGAACGGCAGTGCTTGCCGACCCTGCTTCTGTTACAGCTTTGCCCTTCGAGACTCCCTCATTCGCATCATCGGGAAGTCCGGACAATATCCCGCCGAACACATTGCCGGAGATCGCAACCAGGTCCGCTCGATGCCCCTGCAGATGGAGCTGCAAGGAAGCATTTTTCAGCGAGAGCTTTCCCACTGAAAGCATATCGGCCTTGAAGGTCCCGGTAATCTCGGGCAATTCCGGCGCGCCCGCAGCCCACGGATTCAGATGCTCCAGCAATCCGGGCCCGGCGATGGTGCGGCGCAACACTCCCTGCAGCCGATCGACGTTCAAGTTCGCTGTATGCAACGTAAACGTCCGTGCGCAGGGTGGCTGCGAAGCCGGACAGGATGTTTTCCAGCGAATGCTTCCGTCGAAAGGAATGTGCGAGTACGTTCCCGTCAATCCATCCCATTCCACTGCGGTGTCGGTCAGATTCACCTGCCCGCCTGCAATTTGGATTGCACCTGGGAATGAGCTGAGTTGTACGGTTGCATTGTGAATTTGAACCGTACCCTCCCACTGCGACGGAACAAACCACGGAACTGCCTGTGTGGATAGATTCGTTGCGTTGTTGGGAACCGCTTCCACCAAAACAGCCGGATTGGATTGCGGCAGCCAATTCGATCGCAGGGTCAACGCCAACTGCGCAGTGCCGCGGATAGAATGGATTCCGCTGGAGATGACAGGTAAATTCATCGCACGGGCCAGTTGACTCAAATCCCTCAAATCGGCAGATCCATCGACATTCAAATTGAGACCAGACGAGGTGAGCGTACCGGCAACAGTCGCCAATGTTGCGCCTGTCAGAGAAACGCGCAAAGGAGCCAAGCCCCAAACTCCAGGCGCTGACGCCATCTCGTCGCTCCGATGCGCCTTTCTTGCAGATGTCCGAGACATGGAAGTTTTGCCCGAACCATCCGTCGTCCCGTTGGCGGAAACTAGCAGCGGCGAAAGATGGAGCGAGTGTTCGACATGCGGCAAACTCAGTGTCAGTGGAGTCGAGCGCACTTCTCCTGAGCACGCATGCAACATATCGAGACCACGCCATTTACAGTTGGCGCTGCCATTCACTTCACCCGTAATCGTCGTATCTGCAGGAACACCCGGATGAATGTGACGTAGTAGATCGAGGAAAAAACCAGCGGGTACCTGTTGCAGCGCAATTTGAAGGGCTCTGCCGCTGGCCGCGTGAGTCTGTTCAGACGGAACAGAATTGCCCGTATCGCCCGGCGATGACAAGCTGCGAAGAGTGGATTTAACCAGCAAGTGCCCCCCCC
>JAJZDO010000802.1 GCA_021805955.1 Acidobacteriota bacterium | reverse complement strand
GACACAACCAGACATATTTGATCGAAAATCGCGACCCATCCTTCGAACCCCGAAAATGTGCACGAATCCCATCACGTTGTTATAGTTGCTGCGTTGTGTCTCACTGCATTGCGGTGACCTGAAATGAGCGAGAGGCAAAAGGTCGGCCTCGCGGAGATGGGTGCAAAGCGTGCTTCATAAATTGGATGAAGCTGGAAGCGTGTCTCGCGCAATTCGATAAAGCCACTTTGCATCGATGAAACAATCTCCAGGAAATAGCGCACCGCGAATCCAGGAATCGACTTGACCGGGAACGCTTTGAACGCATGAAACGAAGGGAAGAGAGAACAATGCCAATGAATCGACGCGAATTTGTTGTAAGCGCAGTAGCCGGAGCTGCGGTGTGGCCACGAGAGATGAAAGCATCCGCCGTTGCAGACGAAGTCATCCAGGTCAGGGTCGATGGGTCCGCGAGTGGCGCTCCGATCAATCCAATGATCTTCGGCGGCTATATGGAACCGGCAACCACGCAAGTGTGGGCTGAGATCCTGACCGATAGAAAATTTGCGAAAGCGATTACCAGCGAGCCCACGCCTCTTCCCGCGAATCCCTTTTTCCGGCGCTTCTTTGGCGAACCTTTCAAGCCGGTCGGGCCGGAGGGAACTGTTGAAATGGACACCAAGCTCGCCTATGTCGGCAAACATAGCCCACGGATAAAGCTCGATTCTTCCCAGCCACACGGCATCCGGCAATCCAGATTGCGCATTGCCGGCGGCAAAACCTACGATGGACGAATCGTTCTGGCTGGCGATCCCGGTGCCAAAGTCATCGTTCGTTTGGTGTGGGGTCCTGGCTCTGGCGACTCGCAATCGATCACGATCCCTGCGCTTACCCGCGAATACAAAAAGTTTCCATTCAAATTCACTCCCGGCGCGGACACCGAAGAGGCGAAACTGGAAATCCTCGGCACCGGTGCAGGCACATTTCACGTGGGTGCCGTGTCACTGATGCCTGCGGACAATACGCAGGGATTCCATTCTGGAATGATTCGACTCTTCAAAGAGGAAGGGTTCAAGATGTTCAAGTGGCCCGGCGGGAACTTTGTATCTACCTACGACTACCGCGATGGACTTGGGGATCGCGATAAGCGCCCGCCGCGCCTCCAGCCCATGTGGTCCGACAGAATTGAGTCAAACGACGTCGGCCTTCACGAGTTCATGGCACTTTGCAGGCTGGTCGGAGCAGAGCCCGATCTGGCGATCGATACCGGTTTCGGCTCCGCTCGCGAAGCGGCCGAGCAGGTTGAGTACTGTAACGGCTCCATCCACACCCGCATGGGCAGAATGCGCGCCGAGAATGGTCATCCAGAACCCTTTCATGTGCGTTACTGGACCATCGGCAACGAGATGTATGGCCCGTGGCAGTACGGTCACATGTCACTCGATCAATATTGGGTGAAGCATAATTACATCGTCGATGCGATGAAGGCCATCGATCCCAACATCAAGGTCACTGTCTCCGGAGCCAGCATCTGCGAGAAGTCCGTAGACGGCGCGGAGAAGAAAGGCAACTTTTTTCCAAGCATTTGGGAGCCCCCGATTACGGAAAAGCTACCCTACGAGTTCGGTTCGATTAATGACTGGGACGGATGGTTGCTGCAGAAATGCACCAACAACATTGACAATCTCTCTGAGCACACCTACGCCTATCCTAATCTGGCCTTCGATGCGGAAAAACAACTTTTCGTGGACGTGCAGGATCCGCTGCCACTGAAAGCCCGGAAGCTGGCCAATCGTATCGGCGGTGCCTTCGATTGTTGGAACAGGTATGTTGAAAAGATGCCGTGGCTGAAGAAGACGGATATCAAGTTCGTCTTTGACGAGTGGGGCAATCGTCCGCGCTCCGCAGACGGTCAGAACCACCCGCTGCCAGGCATGCTTGGGCCACTCTCCTATGCTCTTTGCCTGCACGAAATGTTTCGGCACTCCGATATGATCACCGCCAGCTGCGCAACGGGAGGACTCCGCTTGCTGACGGATATCTCCGGCGACGCAGTCGGATTTCCGGCGGAAGGAGTGCTGATGAAGCTCCTGCAGACGCGGTTTCTCAACGCCGTTCCCATTGCGGTGGACGGCGATTCACCGCAGCGGCAAGTTCGCGGAACAGATTTTGTGGACAAAGGGCCGACACCTACCGGCAGCCCGACTTATCCTCTGGATGTTCTTGCAGCGTTTTCGGGTGACCGGAAGAGATTCCTTTTGTCCGTCGTGAATCCCACAGAGCATAGGCACAGTTTCACGCTCAAGTTAAAGGCACTGAAGCTTCGCGAACAGGGAAAATTGTGCCAAATCGCGCCGCCTAGCGTGAACTCCGCCAATGAAGCTGGCAAGGAGGCCGTGGTCAAAATTGACGAAACGGAACAGGCAGGGATGCCCGAGACAATTCGTGTTCCCCCCGTCAGCATTAGTCTGTATGAGTTCGAGGTGGAGAGTACCTGAACGTTGCCGAATGGCCCCGTAGCCGGACTCTCTGTAACCTTCCATGAAGCG
>JAJZDO010001096.1 GCA_021805955.1 Acidobacteriota bacterium | reverse complement strand
AGCTAGACGCCCGCACGAAGGAAGGGGCAGCTCTGGTATCGACGACCCTCCGGCTGGCAGCTTCTGCGGCGGAAGTAGCCGATGCTTCGGAAGAAGACACGGATGAGTTTCCAGATGGAGCCGCTGCCGCCGCTGGGCAAGACCATAGTGTCATCGCGCTCGCGCGGCGCATCATTGATCAATTCCTCCCCCATTTGCTCAAGCGGGACATCCGCGAACTGGCGCGGCTGACCGGCAGCCAGCAGCCTTGCGTGCAATCGGCGATTGAAGCCATACGCGGCCTGGATCCCAAGCCCGGACAACGCTACAACCGCGAGCAGGTGCGCCTGATCGAACCCGACGTGGCCTTCATCAAACGGGATGGCGAATATGTCATCATGATCAACGATGAGGAGATGCCGACACTGCGGCTGAACCAGGGCTACCGGCGGATGTTGACCCAGACCGGCACGGAACGCGAGGTCAAGGAGTATGTGAAGGAGCGCTATCGTTCCGCCATCCAGTTGATGCGCAACATTGAACAGCGTAAGAACACGATTTTGCGCACGTGCGAAGTCATCGTCCGCCGCCAGCGAGAATTTCTGGAGGATGGCGTGGATTCCCTCAAGCCGATGATGATCAAAGATGTGGCGGAAGAGATTGGCGTGCACGCTTCGACTGTGAGCCGGGCAGTTGCCAATAAATATGTGCATACCCCGCAGGGGGTCTATGAGCTGCGGTTCTTTTTCACAGAGGGCGTCAACGGGCCGGAGGGCGCGGAGACCCCACTGCTGCTGCTCAAACGCAAAGTAAAGAAATTGATTGAAGAAGAGAATTCCAGCAAGCCATTGACCGACGAAGCGCTGGCGAACCTTTTGCAGGCGCAGGGTATCGCTGTCAACCGCCGTACCGTGGCCAAGTATCGAGAAGACATGGGAATTCCCAGCACCCACCAGCGCCGGGTGCGCGTCTGATCCGCGCATCTTATTAATCATGGAAGAAAGATGAAAGTCGGGAGGAGAACTGATGGATTCTGAAATTACCGGAAGAAAAGTGAAAGTCAGCAAACAGCTACAGACCATGGCGGATGAAGGGCTGTCCCGCATTGAGAAGCTGGTGGGCCGCGGGGCGAGCGCCCACATCATCTTCAGTTCGCAAAAGCACGCGCAGATTGCGGAAGTCACGGTGAATGCCCGCCACCACACCGTGGTCGGGCTGGCAGAGGCGCCGGACATCGCCGTTGCATTGCGCACCGCGCTGGAAAAGACCGAGAAGCAGGTCCTCCGCTGGAAGAAAAGCATCGTCGAAAAAAAGCGCCAGTCCAAGCCAATCAGCTCCGTTCTACCCGTCGTCGTATCGGGTCAGGCTCCCCCAAGGGTGAACGGCAGTATGACGAACGGGAAAGCCAAATCGTCCGGGCTGCATATCGTCCCGGCACAGGAGGCCATGGCCCAGGACCCAATGACGCTGGAGGAAGCTGTAAAAGAGGCGGAATTCCGCAACCAGCAGGTCTTTGTCTTCCGCGATCTTGGCGGCCATGTCAAAGTGCTGCACTGCTCCGGAGATGGATTGGTGCGGCTGATCGAAGTGGATTAGGGCAATCGCACTGTAGGTGTAAAGGTACGAGTATTGCTCTACTCGCGGCCGTTCCACAAGGAACGGCTCCACATAAGGGAATCTTGCCACATGACTGTAGCTGTGCGATTGCTTTAGGAGACGCCAGTCCGTTTGCCGGATCAAAGTATTCACCGGCTGCGTTCCATGACCGACTGCTTGTGTCCGTTCTTTGCAATTCTCATTTTCGCGGAGCCACGAACGCCCCATGAAACGAACTGCGGCATTGAAAGACGGCAGCCCTCCCAAAACGCCTAGGAAGCGACCTGCCGGGGCGGACTTCGCGGCCAATCTGCTCGCATCAACACCCCGGAGCCAGTCCAAGCCCGACCCCAAGCGGCCGCTCGCAGACAACGAATTGGTCATCCTGACCGGCTTGTCCGGTTCCGGAAAACTTTCCGCGCTGAAGGCCTTTGAGGACCTCGGCTATTATTCCGTCGACAACCTGCCCATCGACCTGATCCCGCCCTTCGCCGATCTCATCCGCCAGTCTCCGGAGACAAACCGCGCCGCATTGGTCGTCGATGTGCGCGAAGGTTCGCAACTCGACCGCTTTCCCGCAATTCTGCGCAAAGTGCGGCAGATGATCTCGACTCGCCTGTTGTTCCTGGAAGCCTCCGATAGCGCGCTGCTGCGGCGCTTTTCGGAGACGCGGAGGCCGCACCCGCTGGGACGTATCGATACAATTCGCCGCTCGGTGCTGTCGGAGCGCAAGCTGCTGGAGCCGCTGCGCAACATCGCCGATGTGTGTCTGGATACGACCAACTTCAACGTGCATGAACTGCGCACCCACATCAATGGACTGTTCCAGCCGGAGACCGAAGACAAGAACCTGCTGATTTCCACCATCAGCTTTGGCTACAAAAACGGCGTCCCGCAGGAGGCCGACCTGGTCTTCGACGTGCGCTTTCTGCCCAATCCGCACTTCATTCCGGA
>JAJZDO010000573.1 GCA_021805955.1 Acidobacteriota bacterium | reverse complement strand
TTGATCCCAGCTTTTTGCAATGCCGGCGCAAGATACTGGACGATGAATGTGTCCTGCTGTGAAGCGAGCATCACCATGCTGGGATTGTTCTTGGGGTTCAAAGGCTCGTTCTGCACGGTGGTGGCGTGGATCGGTATGCCTGCCGCTTTCATCCCCTGGATATACTTCACAAAATAGTTCGCGTACGGTTTGAAATACTTCGGCTTGAGACTGCCTCCCTGGGAACTATCGTTGGTCTTCATCCATGCAGGCGCCGACCAGGGAGAAGCAACGATCTGAATCTTGGGATTGATCGTCAATATTTCCCGCAGCACGGGAATCAAGGTGTCCTCGACCGGAGCAAGGGTGAATTTGGTTAGGTGTGCATCCGTTTTTCCTTCCGGCAGATCGTCGAAGGAGTACACGCGATCATCCATGTCGGAAGACCCGATGTTGACTCTCAAATAACTGACGCCGATGTCGTTGCCTTCCGTCGAAAACAAATCCTTCAGAACCGCGCGTCTCCGTGCCGGGTCCATACGCATTAGAAGCTGGGCGCTCCCGCCCGTCAGGGCAAAACCGAAGCCGTCCATGGTTTGGAAATATCGCTGGGCATTCACGTCGATCGTCGGAAACTGGTTGTTCGGTGTGGAGAAATGCAGAGGGGTGGCTTGGCGAGCGAACAATGCGGATTTATCCGGGTTCGTCAACCAGAGTTGAACATCGCTCCGAGACTGGCCCCTGGCTACCTGCGACAGCATCCAACAGCATGCCATCGGCAACAGAAATGCAACGCGGAACCTCATTCGATCCCCTCAGACAAACTCACGAGCGGATAGCGGCTTCACTATATTCCCTTCGCTGCAGGATACTCTGGGATTCTCAGATGGGCCACGAACAGCGCAGGTGCATCTGGGGCCGCCATGCGAACATCCTACATTCCTGTAGGCTCGACTCCATGCGACTTGCCCTTCTTTTGGTCTCCATCGCCGCCGGGATTTTGCCCGCACCGCATGCAAACGCTCGCAACCATTCGGCGGCATCCGGCGCGACGACTCTGGCGGATGGATCGATGCCGACGGCAACACCTGTCCACGAAAACACGATTGCGGTTGCCAATGCAGACGACTCCCTGAAGCACTGGAGCACATGCGCCCAACCGGAATGTTATCCGGGCGGGAAGGGCGTTCCAGTTTCGACCAGCCAGACGATCGACAACGCCAGCCCGTCGGTCGATGGCGCATCGATGCTACTGACGGAGACGGCCAATTCGACAACTTCCTACACGAACGTTCTGTGGCCGTACAAGATGAAGGGCTGCGATGCTTGCACGCACATGCGCACGAATTTCTGGGCATATCCGGTCAGTTCCTCCCACGTGGCCTCGCTCGAATACGATGCGTTCCTGTTCGACGCAGCGCATCAACTGAACATCATGTGGGGGGTGCAGTGGAACCAACGCGCTGGCAAATGGCAGATATGGAACCAGGGCACCAGCCAATGGGTGGATACTATGGTGACAACCGGGCCCAGGTTCGGAGTCTGGAATCATCTCCAGTTTTCCGACCATCGCGTGATTGGCGACACCAGTTGCGGCGGGACGGAATGCTTGTACTACGACACGCTGATGCTGAATGGAACAACCTACGCGTTGAACCTGACCGAGCCTGCGGGACCGCTCCATCACGGCTGGGGCTCAGTGAGTGGATTCCAGTTCCAATTGGATGCGACTCCCGTGGCCAGCGGCTCAGCCACGTTAAGCGAATACATCGATGAAGCCGACATGTGGGCAAATTAAGTTCACTCCTTCGCCGACAATACAGTTCGTCGCATGGACTCCCGCAGTAGACGCATAGAGCTGTACTAGCGGTGCACTACAGCCGCGCAATTGTCTGAGAATCGAACATGCCGCCGAAAAACTTCTTCAACGCTTCGAGAAAAATTTCTTTTTCCTGGGTGGCATGCGCAAACAGGGTCATCGAAGATTGGAATTTCAGGTTATCGGGATAGCCCAGAATCTCATCGATCGACTTGCCCTCAATGTTTGTCACCAGCCGGGTGCATTCTCGCAGCCTCACTCCCAGAACAGGATGCAGCAAATATGCCATTGCTTCCTCGCGAGAAGAGATGGCAAAGGTTTGCGCCATCGCGCTGAAACCGAGGCCCCGAATCTGCGGAAAGATGAACCACATCCAGTGGCTGGTTTTTCTGCCGCCGCGCAGCTCCGCGCATACTTGCGGATACACCGGCGCCTGCGCATCGACAAACCGTTCGAGACGGTAGGGGTCGTTCATGGCAACGTTCATCGCAACCTTCCAGTGTGAATCCGAGCGGCGCACACCGCGTCCCGGACTGATACCCTGTTTTTATACCAAGGAGTCACTATACGCATGAAGGTTCTTGTCATCGGCGGCGGCGGCCGCGAACACGCGCTGGTCTGGGCCATCGCCCGGTCACCTCGCGTGCAGGAAGTGGTCTGTGCGCCGGGAAATGGCGGCATCGCGGCGCTGGCCCGCTGCGTACCAGTCAATCAGAAAGACCTCGACGAAC
>JAJZDO010000062.1 GCA_021805955.1 Acidobacteriota bacterium | reverse complement strand
CGATTGGGTCAGCGGCTAGGTCTGATTTCTCAAGGCCTTCGTAGATTTGTCGGGCAGCGATCCACCGTCTGGGTCCATGCAGTCTCGGTCGGAGAAGTCATCGCCGCAAGCCGTCTGATCGAAATGCTGCAGACCTTCGATCCAAAGTTGCCGGTGGTGATTTCCACGACGACGAAGACTGGGCAGAAGCTGGCGCAGGAGCGCTTCGACAACTCCCGTGAACAGATGGAGACATCCGCTCCCCCACCCACGCGCGTCTTTTACTTCCCGCTGGATTTTGCGTGGATCGTGCGCAGTTATATGCGAGCCTTAAATCCGCGTGCGATTGTGCTGGTGGAAAGCGAATTGTGGCCGCGGATGTTGGTGGAAGCAGAGCGAGTGAATATCCCTGTCATCGTGGTCAATGGGCGCATTTCCAACCGATCTCTCCCACGGTACCGCGCCCTGCGTTTGCTATGGGGGCCGCTGCTTCGCAAGTTGACGCTGGTACTGGCGCAAAGCGATGAAGACCGACGTCGCTTCGTTGCGCTCGGAGTACCAGCGGATGCGGTGCGGACTGCGGGCAATCTGAAGTACGATGTACGCGCTGCTGGAGAATCGGCGATCACGCGTGAGTTGCGCGCACATCTGTCGAAGCAGAGCAAGGCCATCGTGGCTGGCAGCACGCTAGACGGCGAGGAACGACTTCTTCTTGAAGCGTTCCGCGAATTGATCCAGCACTCCCCGCAACTAACGATGATCCTCGCACCGCGACATCCCGAGCGTTTTCGCACCGTGGAACGATCGATCATTGAGGCGGGACTTCCCCTGATTCGGCGTTCAGACTGGATGCTGCAGCCGCAACCGATCCCACCGGGCAGCGTATTTCTTCTCGACAGCGTAGGAGAGCTGGCCTCTGTCTATTCACTGGCATCCGTGGCCTTTGTCGGTGGGAGTCTGGTGCCGGCGGGCGGGCACAATCCGCTAGAACCAGCGCAATTCGCAATACCCATCGTGATGGGCCCGTATACGGAGAACTTTCGCGGCATGGTCGCGGCTTTGCTGGAACAAGAGGCCATTCGTGTCACTCCACCCGAGCGACTGTGTCCTGCGCTGCAGGAACTGCTGACATCGCCGGAAGCGCAGCCAATGGGGAGTCGGGCTCGACGCGTCTTCCAGGAGCAGGCGGGCGCTTCTGAAACATGTTTCGCCGCCATCCGTAAAATTCTGGCCGAGAATCGGGATGCGACAAACGAGGATGTCCTGTGATGACCCGCCGGACGGAAAATCTTTTGCAGAACGCCCTATTTTCGCTGCGCAGGCCGTTCGCGTTGCCCTATGCGATCGGGGTGCATTTCAAAAACTGCGCCTATGATCGCCGCTGGCTGCGATCGCAAAAAATGTCTTGGCCGGTCATCAGCGTAGGCAATCTTTCGGTCGGCGGCACTGGAAAAACTCCCTTGGTTTTGCTGCTTGCAGATCGACTGTCTCAGCGCGGCTGGACCATCGATGTGCTGAGCCGTGGCTACGGACGCAGCAGCAGCAAGGTGGCGCGGGTCGATCCGTCCGGCACATCGGAAGAATTTGGCGATGAACCTCTTCTGATGGCTCGTCACGGACTGCCAGTCTATGTGGGAGCCAACCGTTATGGCCCGGGACAGTTGGCAGAACAGGAAGCCCACGCCGATTCGCTCCCCTCTCGCAGACTGCATATTCTCGATGACGGCTTTCAGCACCGCAAGCTGGCCCGCGCGATTGATATTGTCCTGGTGCAGCGTGCTGATTTCGACGGCCGGCTGCTGCCGGCCGGGCGACTGAGAGAGCCCCTGAGCGCCTTGAGGCGAACGGACATCTGCGTATTGCGCGCAGAGGATACGGATCTATCCGAGCGCCTGTTGCGGTTCATGGGTGGGCACACCCAGGATTCCGACCCTGCACGTGTTTGGATCGTGAAGCGGAGGACCACGCTTCCCGTAGCGGCAGATTTCAGCCCAAATCCGCTGGCATTCTGTGCGGTGGGGGATGCAAACGGTTTCTTCGACGGATTGCGGCAGGCCGGAGTCGCTCCGCAATCGACGATTGCCTTTCGCGACCACCACGTCTACAGCAGGGACGATATAGAAGGCCTGAAAGCGACCGCACGTCGTTGCGGAGCAAAGTGCTTTGTGACTACCGAGAAGGACAGCGTACGCCTGCCGGATACACTTCGCGCCGTGCTTGAAAAAGAAGGCCCGCTCATCATTGCTGGACTGGAGACTTCTCTTCGGGAGGAACATCGTTGTATCGACTCGCTGGAAGCACTCCTGCAGGAACAGCTTCAACTGCGCCCGCACAACGTGCGATGATGAATCGTTGCCCACTCAATCTCAATCTCTGCGCATTCTGGTCGTGCGTCTGGGCGCGATGGGAGATATTCTCCACGCCTTGCCGGCGATGACTGCCCTGCGTGCCGCGCTCGATAGAAATGAGCCGGCAAGTAGGATTGGCTGGACCGTCGAACCGCAATGGGCCCCGCTTTTGCGTGCGGACTCCATGAGGGAGGCCGGCGAACG
>JAJZDO010001061.1 GCA_021805955.1 Acidobacteriota bacterium | reverse complement strand
GCCCAGCTCCAGAAAGAAAAGCTCTTCAAAGATGAGCCGCTGGTGCGCCGGTGTCGCCGCTGCCTGCAGCAGCCGCAGGCCAGTCCCCGCCGGCGGAAAGTGGGCGTGGCGCAGCGCCTCCGCGCGGCTCGGCAAATTCATCCGCTGGCAAAGTTCCACTGGCAGCGTCTCGGGCAGGGAACCGCCCAAGTCCTCCAGCAGGCGATAGATGACGCGCCGCAGCCAGCGCGAGCTGAGCTGCGCGCCGCCCAGCGATTCATACACCGGAACGATCCGCCCGACTTCAAGCATGGCTGCTTCCGCATCCTTGTTCGCCGGAAGGACCTCGATTTGGGGCTGGATCATTTTAAAATTTCCGGCGCGGCTGCGGGAGGGCTCCACCTTGCCGTAAAGCGCGAGCATCTGGCCCGGCTGGAACTTGTCCTTCAGATACGTCCCGTGGAACCACATGCATTTGAGAGAGGCTGTTCCTTGCCCGACCGTCATTTCAAAGATCGGCATGCGCTTGGTGCGCAACAGGACGGTCCCTCGCACTTCCGCGATGACGCTCGTCATCTCCCCCGGAACCAGTTCGTTCAACGGGCGAGGATTCAGGCGGTCTTCATAACGAAAGGGAAGGTGATAGAGCAGGTCTTCGACAACCAGGATATTTTTCTCTTTCAGCTTTTCCGCCACATTCGGGCCAACGCCTTTGACGAACTGGACGGGAGTGTCGAGGGCAATCACATACAGGATGCTATCAGTCGTGCTCGTGAAAAATATTGCCGGCTGTCGCCCCATGTTGGCGTTCTGCGGTTTGCTACACTTCCAGCAATCCGCAAAATCGTACCGCAGCCGATCCGCGGAACTTTGTAATCGCATTTTGCGTACAGCCATGCCACAGGTGAAGATGAGCAATCCCATCACGATCGTCGAACTGAATCGAATCTCCAAGAGTTATGAGGCCAAGGTCGCGGTGCATGGCCTGAGCTTCGACATCGAGGCTGGACAGATGTTTGGCCTGCTCGGACCAAACGGCGCGGGCAAGACCTCTACCATTCGCATGATGATTGGCATGACGCTGCCGGATTCCGGCACGGTGACGCTGTTTGGCCAGCCCTTCAGCCGCAAGAGCCTGCACCGCGTGGGCTACCTGCCGGAAGAGCGCGGCCTCTACAAAAAAATGAAGGTGCTCGATCAATTGCTGCTGCTGGGGCAGCTACACGGATTGAACGCCACGCAGGCGGAGAACCGCGCCCGCCAATGGTGCGAGCGGCTGGAGATCGCCGGATCGCTGGACAAGAAGACGGAGGAGCTTTCCAAGGGAATGCAGCAGAAGATCCAATTCATTGCAGCGATTCTGCATGACCCGGAACTGCTGATTATGGACGAGCCTTTCTCCGGACTTGATCCGGTGAATGCCGTGATGTTGCAGGATGTATTGGTAGAGTTGAAAAACAAAGGAAAAGCGGTGTTGTTCTCCACTCATCGTATGGACCAGGTGGAGCGGCTCTGCGATTCCATCTGCCTGGTGAACCAGGGCAATGCAGTCCTGGTCGGCACGGTTCGCGAAATCAAGTCCCGCTATCCGAAGAACCGCCTGCGCGTGCGTTATGAAGGTGACGCTGCATTTCTCTCTCATCCCTCGATTGCAGAAGCGAGCCAAAGCAACGGTACCGCAGAAATCCGATTGCGGGATGGGGTTGATCCCCAGGGGATTCTGGCGGCTGCCATGGCAGGGGCGCGCGTTACATATTTCGATGTAATGGAACCGACACTGGAAGAGATATTTATCGAGACCGTTGGAGGCAAAGCGAATGCGTAACGTCTGGCTGATCGCGCGGCGCGAGTATCTGGAGCGCGTGCGCACCAAGGCATTTCTAGTCTCGCTGGTGCTGTTCCCGCTGATTATGTCTGCCGTGTTTCTCGTCCCGGCTTATTTTGCGACCCACCGCAATAGCGTGAAGCATATCGCCGTGGTGACGGCAGATGCTGGACTGGGAAGCGCCCTGGTGCGGGAATTGCACGCTTCTGGCGAAGGCCCACGGTTTCAAGTCGATTCGTACGCTCCATCGCCGGCAGTGCGAGCGCAGTTGACAGATGCGGTGGAGAAGAAGTCCTTGAATGGGTTTTTATGGCTGGAACAAATTGGCGGCACGCTGCAGGCCACCTACTACTCCAACTCGGCGGGAGATCTGGAACTGACTTCCACCATTGAAAGCGCTTTGCAACATGCCCAAGCCAGGGAAAAGCTGGTTGCGCGCGGCATGTCCACTAGCGAGATCCACGCGATCTTTCTACCGGTCCATGTGGATACGCAAAAGATCCAGGGCGGCAAAGGCTCCAGCGTCCTTGGCACTTATATTTCCTCGATCATTTTAATGTTCATGCTCTACGGCTCTCTCATCAGCCAGGGGTTTGCTGTGAGCAGGTCCGTGGTGGAAGAGAAAACTTCGCGAATTTTTGAAGTGATGCTCGCCACGGTAACTCCGGATGAAATGCTCGGCGGCAAGCTGCTTGGAGTTGGCGCTGTTGGGTTGACGCAGGTCGGC
>JAJZDO010000120.1 GCA_021805955.1 Acidobacteriota bacterium | reverse complement strand
TGAGCTACCCGATTGTGCAAACACGCTTTCAAATACCGCTCGCGCTTTTTTCAAGTGGCCTGTTTCCTCGTACGCTACCCCAAGAGAATTCAACAACTCGGGGGACATCGATCCCTCATTTTGCAGTCGCTCGAGAAGTTTTATGATCAGATCATAGCGCTTTCCGCCAGCCAGGCTTGGGAGAGCCTGTTGCACATCGGGTTCGAAAAGTTGCGGCTGTGCAACCCAGCGCGATACGGCTTTGTTCGCCTGTTCGACATAGCCCAGCATCGCATTGTCGCCTGCGGTCAGCGACAGTACCTGGGGAGCAGATTTCGTTCCCGCGCTCATTGGCGCTATCTCATCGAGCGATCGGCGATAAGCCCCCTGTTGCATCAGCAGCAAAGCGGACTGGTATCTTGCCTCGGCGTTTTCGGCGTTAAATTTCAGGAGCTGTCCGTATACACGCAGTGCCCTCTGGCGTTGTTCGGCGTCGGTGCCCGAGTTCTCCTGGTAAAGTCGGCCCAGATTCAGATAGGCGGCACTAAATCCAGGAGATTCGCGGATGGCTTTCTGAAAGCTGTGTTCCGCAAGGGCCATGTCGCCCTCGCGCGCAGCCACTATTCCCCGCAGATTCTCGAACCCGGCGTCGTCTGGATACTCGGCGGAGAATTTGACCAGCAATTTGTCGGCGTCAGAAAGCTCGCTGCTGGAAATCAGCTTCTGTATTTGCAGGATGCGCTGATCCCTCGCCTGGCGGGAGTCTTGTTGGCCCGGCGCGGATGCGATCGACAGGAGCATCAGCGCAGCGGCTGCAAGCGTCCATTTATGCCTTGGGATGGACAGGCCAATCATCGATCAAGTTTATTCCTCTCCCGCTAACGCGTTCCACCAATGAGCCGCAGCATGGATATTGGCTTCCGGGCCGCCGTTTCTGTTATAGTACATTGAAACCTCAGAGTACCATGTTCACTATGCGCAAATCTCCGGCTATCGCGGTCGTGATCCTGACGGCTTGCCTGGTCAGGGGGGTGTGCGCACAATTGCGAGGAGGCAGCGAACAATCCGAACCTGTTGCGCCAGCGGGCACAGCGAATCGACTTGGATTGGATACCGCAAGCAATGCCGAGTTGCAACACGCGCTCCAGGCCCATGATTTGAAGCGTGCGGAGCAACTGTTGATCGAAACAATCAACCGCGATCCTCATTCCTTGCACGCCCGAGAAAGGTTGATATTAGCCGGGCACGTTTTCTTCCTTGATGGCAAATACCTGAACGCAGCGATCGCGTGGAGTAAGGCGGACCTGATCGCGCCATTGGATGATTCCAGCAGATTTACGTTGGCGATGGCGGACGTTAAATTGCACCGGCCGGATTGGGCCCGGACGCAATTGGCAAAACTCGCACTTGAAAATCCAAAGGTTGCTCTGTATCAATACTGGCTGGGCCGTCTTGATTACGATGCCCAGCAATATCCATCGGCCATTGAGCGCCTCCAACGTGTCATTCAACTGGATCCGGAAATGGCCCGTGCTTACGATAGCCTTGGTCTTTGTTATGACTATCTAGGCAAGACGGATCGAGCCATCGCCAACTACGAAAAAGCTGTAGCCTTCAATCGCAAACAACCCCATCCATCTGCGTGGCCCAATCTTGATTTTGCAATAGCACTTATGAGAGCGAACCAGCTTGGCAAAGCTGAAGCGCAACTGCGGGAAGCTCTCATTTACGATTCCAACCTGCCCCAGGCAAACTATCGGCTGGGTCTAGTTCTGGCTGAACAAGGACGGCTTCCCGAGGCGATTCATGCCTTGCAGCGGGCAGTCGCATCGGATCCTGCTTACGCGGAGCCGCACTATTTGCTCGCCCGTTTCTATAATCGGCTGGGACGCAGAGACATGGCAAGAAAAGAAGCAAATATTTTCCAATCCTTACGTGAGAAGAACAATTCATTGCCTCAGTCTCGAACGCGTTAGGGAACCCGCGTCCGGCTCCGTGCCAAAGCGCACGGGCATGGTCCTGAAAAATATCTCCTCTTAATGACTGCCCCCCAGTGTTCCAGCAAATGTCTTGGACACCCATCGCGCAATTGTTTTCTTGATACGGCGAAGAAATTAGGATGCTTACCAAGAACGACTATGACTTTCAGCTCCTTCTTGATCTCAGGATCACAGATGAAATCGCCATGACTTAGAACTTATCCGTAAATAGTGACGAACTTGGTACGCGCCGGCAAATAGCCGGAAGCAGAGGGTGCAAGTTGGGCGAAGATACCGTACAGGATGGCACAGATCAAATCGTGGACGGTATCGGACGAGTTGTGGGCGAAGGTGGGACCGCTGGTTCCCGTCAAGCAGCGGCAGCCTGGCCGGCGGTATCGGCGCAAGCCGGGAGCTGGGCGTAAGCCGATGGCGGCGCGGAGCATCTTTTGCGCCATCGTGTACGTTCTGCGCACCGGCTGCCAGTGGAAGGCGCTGCCCAAGGAGTTCGGCAGCGCCAGCGCCGTGCACAAGCACTTTCAGCAGTGGCAGCAGGCGGGTTTCTTTGTGAACTTGTGG
>JAJZDO010000813.1 GCA_021805955.1 Acidobacteriota bacterium | reverse complement strand
GATGGTGATCAGCCAATTTGGCAAGATCATTCGCATCGATACCAAAACCGTGCGTGCGGCCGGTCGCTCCACGCAAGGCGTGCGCCTGCTGAACCTGGAGGACCCGGACAAGGTCGCAGCGGCTGTCGTCATTCCGCCCGAAGAAAAAGAAAACGGAGACGAACCGACGCTCATCCAGTAAAAGAGTTCACGAATTGCATCGAATAAATTAAATCAACCTGGCCTGCCGCGGCATCGACGATGGACAGGCCAGCCAATTTTTCTATTGCATGGGCAGAACGCATGCGGCAAACTGAACTTCAAAAATAAATCCAGGGAGAAACAACGATGGCTATCAAAACTGTTGCACTCAAGAATGGCCCGTTTATGGTCACAGGGGATTTGTCGAAGTTGGAACTGACCGATGCAGATGGAAACCGCTACGACTTGAGCGGGAAGGAAAGAGTCGCGCTTTGTCGTTGTGGGGCTTCTGTCAACAAGCCATTCTGCGACGGCCACCATTCGAAAATTGGCTTTCAGGCGGCGGAAGCGGCCGTCAAAGCGGAACAAAACTAGCCCTTCGTTCTTGCCGGCAATGTTGGAATTGCAATGTTGAATGAAAGCCATCGCGCAGAGATTCAGCGCTTGTGGGCCCGCAAGGCGCACCAGGAAGACGCCGACGTTCCTTTCTCGGAGCGCCATCGCAACCTTGCCCCCGCGAGCGCCGAATTTCTTTCTGCACTGGTTTCCGGCATTGGCGCAAAAAAGATGGTCGAGATCGGTGGATCGAGCGGCATTTCCACCATCGCTCTTGCCGCCGCCGCGCAGCAGACGCAAGGCAAGCTCATCTCGCTGGAGATTGAACCTATCCGCCAGGCCGAATCGAAACAGACCATCGCCCGGCTTGGCCTCAGCGAATTTGTGGAGTTTCGTCTGGGCGACGCTGCCGACGCTCTACCATGGTTGCGCGATCTGGAATTCGTACTGATCGATTGCGAAAAGCATGACTACATCCGCTTTTTCGACATGCTGCGTCTCCGTCCCGGCGCCATTGTTGTCGCCGATAACGTCCTGTCTCATCAGCTCACCGGATATGTCGCGCATGTGCGGTCGCAGCCTAGATCAATCTCCGTAACGCTGCCCATCGGCCAGGGGTTGGAGCTGACCCGAGTCGCAGAATGAACCGCAGTCGCGCTCTCCGATGCAAGGTTTATTCTGCCTGGCACGGATTCATGCTATCCTCGGAATCACATTTCGCCCTTCGCATAGGACTGTTTCCAGTTCGAGTTTGCCCGGACGGCGTAGTGGCAGGTTGATGCAACTTCAATGACTGATTCGAGTGGCCGAAGTCGTATACCTCGTTCCCGCCTCCATCTTCCCTGCATTCAGCGCATGAGGTTCGCGCCTCCACATGCGTAGACGCACATGGATCAGTTTGGCGGTCGCGCTGGCGCTCGTGGCTGCGCTTGTCGCCGCAGTCTATCTTCGCAAACAGGCGCCTCCGGAAGTCGCAAGTATTCTTCCGGAGGCCGACGGCATCGTCTACTTTGATTTACAGCCTCTTCGGACGCTGACTCGCTTTGATCAGCACCCAGTCGCCCATGATCCCGACTATCAGAAGTTCATCGATGCCACCGGCATTGTATTCGAGCGCGACCTCGATCAGGCGGCCTTCGCCATCCATCGCATGTCGGATCCCAATGGCCCTAACGGTGCCGTCGCGTATTCTGAGGTGTTTCAAGGGCGCTTCGATGGAAAGCGCTTGGCGTCTTATCTGGAGGCGCAGTCGTCTGCCCGTGAAGGCTATGCTGGCGACGAAATCTATTCGATTGCGCACGACGGTCGCACCGTCCGGGTGGTTGTCCTCGGCTACGATTTGGTGGCCGTTTCCAATGCTCCCACCGCCGAACAGATTCACTCGATCGTCGATCGATATCATTCCGCCGCGTCGCCATTTACTGGCGATACATTGTTGTCGCGATACTACTCGAAGGTGCCATTGCTGTCGGAAGCCTGGGGAATTGGCGAGATTGGACCCTCCACGGGCCCGGGGGTACACTTCAACGTCTTCGGCTTGCCCGTATCGCTTCCCGCAGGTGCCGCGTTCATCGGCTCGATCCGCTATCTTGGATCGGTCCGTCTGCGACTGGAAGAGATTGCGCCCGCCGCCGCCGCCGCTAAAGAGTCGGTCGAGGCGGTGAACCTGGCGCTTGGCCTCATCCGTTCCACCCAGGTCTCGATCGGTGCACAAGACACGAACACTGCGGACTGGGAAGCCTTTGTACGCAGCATGAAGGCGGAGCAGAAAGGGAAGCGCGCCATCTTTCGAGCCGTCGTTCCCACGCGCCTGGTGCGCAGCCTGCTCGCCGCCCAGCAGAACGCTGCGGCCGCGTCGGTTACACCTCAAGATACCCCCACGCCTGCAGCCCCTTGAAACGCGAATCCATGTGGAACATTGGTTTGCGCCTGTTTTTTGCGACTGCTACACTGAAGGAGCAGCGACGTCCCTGTGCGGCTGCCACGATCTGACCCCCCGCGAAGGAATCCGGCCTAACTCTG
>JAJZDO010000285.1 GCA_021805955.1 Acidobacteriota bacterium | reverse complement strand
TCAGCCTAGTGCCATTCGCTCTCGCTTACGGCGGTATCGTGAGGGGTTCCCTGCTCCAGTTCAAGGACGAATGCGGCCGATGTTGATCTCCTGGACCGTGGCCTTGCCCGGAGCCGGGTTGGCGGCCGGCTGTTTCAATAGCTGATGGTGCAGGCAATAAAGCGCCAATTCCAGTCGATCCGAGACCCCAAGCTTGTCGTAAATCTTGCGCAGGTAGTTTTTCACCACCTGTTCCGTTGTGCCGATTTTGTACGCGATTTCCTTGTTGCGCATTCCCTGAGTCACGCAGCCGATGATGGAAAGCTCCTTGGGGGAAAGACGCGGCTGCAGTCGTGGATTGGTTAACGTGCTGGCCTCCGCCCGGTAGGCATCGATGACCCAGCTGACCGACTGATTGTCGATCCATGTCTCGCCTTCGGCGATCTTGCGGACGCAGCGAATCAGCAGGTCGGGCGAGATGGAACGCGAGATGACGCCGCGAACGCCGCGACGGTAGAGATCGACGATAAAGCCCTCGCTGTTCTCGCTGACCTGGACGACCAGCTTCGCGTTGGGGGCGCGACGCAGCAAATCCGGAATCGCTTCCGCCTGACCGGAAATCATGCCTCCGTCCAGCAAAACAATATCAGAGGGAAAGCGTTCCAGCGCAGCCAGCAGGCCGGGATAGTTCTCCGCCTGCGCCACGACGCGCATATCATCTTCGACTGCGAAAATCTTGCGGATTCCCACGCGGTAGATGGCTTGGGAGTCCGCCAAAATGATACGGATCCCAGTGGACTCGTCGGGAACTCCAGGCGAGCTCTGCTCCGGACCCGAAGCGGGCTTGGATTCTGAGTTTGGCTCGGAGCCAAAGAGCGAATTCGGTTTTTTCTTGTTAGCGTCGGCAGAAAAACCAGGCATACGTGCCTCAGGAAAGCATTTCGTAGCTATCGATTATAGTGGCAACTTCCACCCGTGCCGGGCCTCTTCTGAAGGAACGAATCACCCGTCCACAGCAATGTACGCGTACATCGTCGGGTGTTCCCAGAGCAGCCGAAGGCATGATCATTTCAACTTCAATGGCACTGCCCGCCTCCAATATGCGGGAAAATGCGAATAGCAAACCGCTGGCGGAAACATTGATGGTCTCCGCGTCCTCTTCACCCTTATCCGTTTGAATCCTGACCTTCATCCGCACAGGAAAACGAACCGAATTCCGGAGCTCTGTCAATGAACCAGAGTGCGCGTTCTTCTGGACCGACTCATCCACGGGGACGGACTCCAACCTGAATTTCTCAGAGCCGACAGTGCCCGCTCTACAAGTCGTTTCTGTGAATTCAGCTTCAGGATACACGGTTAAGTCACATTTGCCCAGTTACTCTTAAGAGTCACTAAGGTAATAAAATGGTTCTCAGCAGATAGGCAACTTTGTGGATTTTATCAATGAAGAGACCAGCAAGGTGCAATCCAGCTCATCTAGATGGAAGTGCTTTGCCAGAAATGATTTAGGGGCCCTCTTCCCTGTCCAAGCGGATAGGTGTGTCGAAGAGCGCCAGTAACGTACTCTTTGGCAGCCTTCACGGCGGCCAAAGCATCATCCCCGAGAGCAATTCTGGCTGCCAGTGCGGAAGAGAATGCACATCCGGTGCCGTGCGTTGAGGTCGTGTGGATACGCTCGCCGGGATACCACAAGCACTCATTCGCCATCAGTAGCAGATCATTCGGGATCTCCGCATGACCGCCAGTGACCACAATCTTCAATCCAGAATTTCCCCGTTGCATGGCCATCTGCTGCAGCAAGCGGGCAGAATCTTCGGTTTCCGGGCCGGTAGTGGGTACGGTCGACCCTGTGAGGGCTGCGAGCTCCGACAAGTTGGGGGTGATCCAATCAGCTCGCGGCAGCCACGCGTCCCGAAGAATATCCAAGCCGCCGATGCCCAGTAAGTCTTTGCCAGAGCTGGATTCAATGATAGGATCAAGCACAACTGGAATCCCTTGCCGCTGGCCAAGCCAGCCGGCAACGGCCTGAGCGATAGTGACGTGCCCGAGCATTCCTACTTTGATTGAGCTGAAGCAGGCATCCTCGGCCAGACAATCGAGCGTCTCAATGACGATGCCGGTGTCCCCCCCAACAACCCGGCGAACACCTTGCGTGGACTGAACGGTCAGCGCAGTGATACAGGCCATGCCGTATACCCCAACGGCGGCAAACGTTTTTAAGTCGGCCAGCACCCCCGCACCGGCCGACGGGTCGTAGCCTGCGATGGAAAGAACGATGGGAGGCGCGGATGGGGAAGAATTTAAACCCGGACTGGACGCCAAGGGTCGCTCTGTCGCTTCAACGTCTGAGCATTCCTGCGAAGAAAGCGGGCTGAATGGAGGAAACAAGAATCCACCTGTAGGGAAAGAAGAAGCGTCTATGGGCGCTCCGGTGCAATTCAGGGGTATCACAAAGGAGACGAAATTGCAAGCAAATTCTTGCGTAAGTCTATTTATTTCTTTGACTTAGCTACTAAACGCAGGTAAACTTGGAGATGTTTCCAACTATGAGAATCCTTAGCT
>JAJZDO010000026.1 GCA_021805955.1 Acidobacteriota bacterium | reverse complement strand
GATCGCAACCAAAGGTTTTGCAGTCAGCGCACGAGCTGCCTTCAGTCCAGCAAGGCCCACAGCCGGATTGGGATTGACTTTCGATGCTGTGGGGAAGATTGGCCCGTAGGCAATGTAATCGCAACTCGCCTGGTTGGCTTCGATCACTTGCTCGGCGGAATTTGTAGAAACGCCGACCCAGCGGCTCTTGCCGACGATCATGCGCGCACCTTCCGCGAACACATCGTCCTGACCTACATGGACACCATCGAATCCGGCCAGCAGAGCAAGATCGGGACGATCATTCAAGATGAGGCGGACACCTTCACGAGGCGGAAATATTTCACGCAGCATGGCGGCATGGCGCAGCATCTCCCGCGTGCTGCCGTGTTTGTTGCGGTACTGTACCAGCGTCACTCCGGCGGCTTGCCAGGCAGTAGCTACGGACGCGATATCGAGCGAATGGGCCGCGAGCAGGTCAATGTCCAGGATAGGGTAGAGGCGGGCCAGCATGGCGGCTACTGCGTGGATTCCCGGCGCAACTTCTCGCGCTCGAAAAAGCGTTCCATGAACTTGGTGTCGAATGCGCCGACCCGAAAGTCTTCATCCGCAAAGATACGCTGATGTAGCGGAATCGTGGTGTGGATTCCCTCCACCACAAACATGCCCAGTGCCCGTTCCATGCGAGCGACTGCTTCCGCGCGGTCGGTTCCATGCACAATCAGTTTCGCAATCAACGAATCGTAATAGGGCGGTACAATTCCTTCCGCATACTGTGCGGTATCGACGCGCACGCCGTTGCCGCCGGGCAGGTTAAATACGCTGATTTTGCCCGCCGAAGGCGTGAATTTTTCCGGGTGCTCCGCGTTGATGCGACACTCAATCGCGTGGCCGCGCATTTCAATCGGCCGGGTGATGATTTCGCTGAGTTTTTCTCCGGCGGCAATGCGAAATTGCGCCTTCACCAGGTCCACTCCCGTCACCAATTCCGTGACAGGATGTTCCACCTGAATCCGCGTATTCATTTCGATGAAGTACAGCTTGCCGTCTTCATCCATCAAAAATTCCACGGTGCCGGCGTTCATGTAGCCGATGGTTTCCAGGCATCGTTTCAGCGTTGCGCCAATCTCTTCGCGCATCTTTGGCGTCACTTGCAGCGAAGGCGACTCTTCAATCAGTTTCTGGTGCCGACGCTGAATGGAGCATTCCCGTTCGCCCAAAGAAATCACGTTTCCATGCTCGTCCGCCAAAACTTGAAATTCAATGTGGCGCGGTCTCTCTATGAATTTCTCCATGTAAAGATCGCCATTGCCGAAGGCGTTCTGTGCCTCCGTGCGCGCTGCCCGAAAGAAGTTCGGCAGCTCCTCTGCATTGCGCACAACACGCATTCCACGCCCGCCGCCGCCTGCGGAAGCCTTCAGAATTACTGGGTAGCCAATTTGTCGCGCCCACTCCAACGCTTCCTCTTCGCTCTGGATCACACCTTCCGAACCGGGAAGAATTGGAACTTTTGCCTTCTTCATCGACATGCGCGCTTTTTCTTTTTCGCCCATCAAGCGCGTCACTTCCGGCGGCGGTCCAATGAATTTAATGTTCGAGGCGCGGCAGACTTCAGCGAAATTTGCGTTCTCGCTCAACAGGCCATAGCCGGGATGGATGGCGTCCACATCGGCAATTTCCGCTGCGCTGATCACGGCGGGAACATTCAGGTAACTGTCGGCGGAACGCGGCGGTCCAATGCAGATGGCTTCGTCCGCGAAACGGACGTGGAGAGAATTTCGATCGGCCTCGCTATAAATTGCGACCGTGCGAATGCCCATTTCTTTGCAGGCACTGATGATGCGCAGTGCGATTTCGCCGCGGTTGGCGATGAGAACTTTTCGGAACATAAACCTCAACTCGGTGAAGGTGTTGAACTCTGTGGACTTGGCGAATCGAAATGTCCGGGACGTCTGGCGCAACTTAGCGCCGGCGAATGGCAAAGAGCGGCTGTCCGTATTCCACGGGCTGCCCGCTTGCGACCATGCGCTTCACGACTTCTCCGGCCACATCCGACTCAATCTCATTCATCAGTTTCATCGCTTCCACGATGCAGACGACCTGGCCGGACTCGACCTGGTCTCCTACTTTGATATAAGGTTCTGCGCCCGGTGCAGACGCTTCGTAGAAGGTCCCGACGATCGGAGACTTGATGATATGTAAACCGTCCTCCGCAACTGCGGAGGGTGATTCCATTGCAGAAGAACCAGCGGCTACGCTCGGAAGATGCGCCGGCGCCGCGACTGCTGCCGCTGCCGGCGCAGGCTGCAACAAATGGCTCAGATGACCCAGGTTCACATTACCCGCGGGACGGTCGTGGCCGGCAAAGCTAAGGTGAACTTTCAGACCATCCTGCTCCAGTTCGAATTCACCCACTTCCTGTTGCTTGAGGAATTCGATAAGGTCTTTCAACGATTGCAATTGTCCGGCATTCATAAGTTTTACGTGCTCCTTAAAAGGCACTCAAGCGATTCTGTTGCGTTCATGCAAGTATAGTGGTTTCCGCCAGCGATGAAACTGATGG
>JAJZDO010000612.1 GCA_021805955.1 Acidobacteriota bacterium | reverse complement strand
GCAGGTTTTCCGCGCTTAATCCTTACACCACGCGCACGACTTTGACCGGCAGCACTTTTACAACCAGCGCATTTCAGCCGGAGGATGACCGGAAGCAGATGGGCGTGGCGCTCGGCGGCCCGGTCGTGAAAGACCGGCTGTTCTGGTTCTACTCGTTCGACTACGTGCGGCGGAATTTCCCTGAGGTTTCGCGCGTCGGCTATCCCGGCAGTGTGTTTGCGTCACCATTAGCAGCTCTTCCCACAGGAACATACCTGGGATTTCCCATCACCTGTGCGAACCTGCCGCCGTATAACCAGGCCAATGGATTCTATGCATCTGTCTTTCAGTTTCAGGCCACACAGGGCGCATGCGAACTTTATGACAAACTCGATTTGCCCTCGTATCAGAAAGGCACGCAACAATACAGGGATGGGCTGCAGCTTATCGGAACAGTGACGGGCCTGGCGCCGCGGACCGGTACCCAGACGCTGAATTTTCCTAAGCTGGATTGGCAGATCGACGACCGCAATCACTTGCAGCTTTCCTATAGCAGGATGCGTTGGACGTCTCCGAATGGCGTACAGCCGCAGACCTCCACGCAGTATGGCGTGAACAGCCTGGGGAATGACACGGTACGTGCTGACTGGGGAATCCTGAACCTCGCCAGCTTTCTGACGGAAAATCTGGTCAATGACTTTCGCGGGCAACTGGGCCGGGAGCTGGACCGGCAGAGCAGTCCCGTGCCTGCGGGGATTGAGGCTGCGCTGGCACAGAACCAGTTTGGCCTGGCACCGCAGATCAGCATTGCTGGCGGCGCGGCCGGCGAAGGCATGATCCTGGGAAATCCGGCGAAACTGCCGCGTCCGGAGTATCCGGACGAGCATAAGGCGCAATTGTCGGATACGGTTACGTGGGTTGCGGGAAATCACACGATCAAGGCTGGTGCTGACTGGGACCGGAATGCGGATTTGCTGGATAACATCTATGGCGGCGCGGGAAAGTACAACTACACAGCCTTCGGGAATTTTCTTGCAGATTACTATCACGCCGTCCAGGGTATGGGAGCACCGACGTATTACATCAACGCTTATTCCGGCTTTTCACAAACTTTCGGGCCGGGCGGATTCTTTATCACCACTAACGATTTTGCGGGCTTTCTCAATGATGAGTGGCGCATGTCCCGCAGGTTCACGCTGACTGGCGGCATTCGATATGAGTATGAGCGCGTTCCGCGTCCATTCTTTGTGAACCCGCAACTGCCGCAGACGGCAAACTATCCCGATGACCGGAACAATTATGGACCACGCGTGGGCGTCGCCTGGGATATTTTCGGCAATGGGCATACGGTTGTTCGCGCAGGCGCCGGTGTTTACTATGGGCGCATCGTCAATGCAACCTTGTTTTCGGCGTTGACCGCTACCGGCATTGAACAGACCCAGCGTGCATACCGCTACTCCTCCTCCATTGAACCGGGAGCGCCACAATTTCCGAGCATCTTTTTTAATGCGCCGACCGGAGCGAACCGGGGCGCTCTACCAGGCGCTTACTACTTTGCTGGCAACTACCAGGCTCCTGAAAGCATCCAGGGCAGCTTTGTGGTGGAGCAGGAGATGGGTTGGAATACGCTGCTCTCCCTGAGTTACATGATGAGCCAGGGGCGCGAGCTGCCGAACTTTATTGATACGAATATCGACAGCGCGACGGTCGGGCAATTGCGATACACCATCGATATTCCGGGTCCGTCCCTGGGGCACCCTAGTCCACTGCCGCAAGGGGCAACCTATGTGACGCCGCTTTACACCTCGGTACGGCCAAATTATTTGTACAGCAGCATTACTGAGCTGTTGAGCAATGTGAACTCCAACTATAACGCCGGAGTTCTATCATTGCGCCATCGCACGAGCCACGGGCTCACTTTTGGCGTCAACTATACCTTTGCTCACGCGTTGGATTACAACGAGAATGAACTGATCTACAAATCGCCTACTAACATATTGGAGCCCAATAACCTGAAGCTGGAGTACGGAGATTCCAACACAGACGTACGCCAGCGGTTGGTCGTCCACGGGGCGTGGTTCACGATGTGGCACAAGCAAGGCTGGAGGGGTGTCCTGCTGAATAACTACGAATTTGTTCCCGTAGTGAGCTGGCAGACGGGTTTGCCCTACACCCTGCATGTGGGTGGCAGTGCGCCAGGTGGCGCCTTCTTTGGCATCAACGGAGCCGGCGGCCCGTCGCGGCTGAACATTCTGCAGCGGAACAGCTACCGCTTTTCCGGGACACAGATGACCAGCTTTCGGCTGACGCGGCAAATCCCCATCCGGGCAACAATGCATCTGGATTTGCTGGCGGAGACCTTTAACCTGACAAACACGCTGAATGTGACGAGCGTCGATACACAGGGATATATCGCGTGTTCGACGCCGCTTACGCAGGGTTGTCCGGCGGACGCAACCGCGGCCCATCCGTATCTGGAGTTCAACCCCACCTACGGCGTGACCACCAACGCGAACAGCAATAGCGTGTATACGCCACGGCAGTTTCAGTTCGCCGCCAAGCT
>JAJZDO010000332.1 GCA_021805955.1 Acidobacteriota bacterium | reverse complement strand
CGGTATCGCCGGAGACGTTAACCGAGATGCAACAGTGGTGCACCCGGCTGCAGGTTCCTTTTGCTTTGTGTGAAAGCGGCAACTAATTTATGCCAGATATTCTAATCAGCGAGAATATTCGTGGAGCGGCAGTCGATGCGCTCAGTCAAAATTTCAGCGTGGAGCTTGCGCCGGAGCTCTGGAAATCACCGGAGAATCTTCGCGCCGCGGTGCCGCAGTTCCGGGCCCTTATCGTCCGCAATCAGACCCAGGTGGATGAGGCCCTGCTGAAGGCCGGAACAAACCTGAAAGTCATCGGGCGCGCAGGCATCGGGCTCGACAACATTGATGTGCGGGCCGCACGGCAGCACGGCATCGCCGTTGCCTACACCCCCGATCAAAATGCAATCAGTGTGGCCGAGATCGCGCTGGGCATGATGCTCTGTCTGGCCCGCATGATTCCAGCAGCGGATGCTGACACCAGGGCGGGTCATTGGAACCGCCATGCTTTCGTCGGCACGGAGCTTTATGGCAAGACGCTCGGCATTATCGCGGCTGGCAAGATTGGATTCCTGACCGGTCGGCGGGCACAGGCGTTCGGCATGCAAATTCTGGCGCACGATCCGTTTCTAAGCCGGGACAATGTGCTGTTGCGCGAGCTGCACGCTGACCTGACCAGCCTGGACGAACTGCTGGAGCGTTCCGACTTTGTTTCCTGTCATCTGCCCTCCACCCCGCAGACCATGGGGCTGTTGAACGCGGCACGCTTTGCGAAGATGAAGTCAACCGGCTTCTTCATCAACACCGCACGCGGCGAAGTGGTCGATGAAGCCGCGCTGGTTCAGGCTCTCCGGCAGCACACAATCGCTGGCGCCGCACTCGATGTGCGCGCTAAGGAACCACCGATTACCGGTGAGCTGGAAAAGATGCCGAACGTTTTACTGACGCCCCACATCGCCGCCTTCACGCATGAGGCGCAGGATCGTGTCACCGCCGCTGTATGCGAAGACGTAGCGCGCGCCCTGGCGGGAAAACCACTCGTTCATCCAGCGTACTAAGCCATTCCGCCACTCTGATTGAATCCTGAATTTCTGCAGCGCCATCAAGAACATGGGCGGCCCCATTGTGGGACCGCCCATGTGTGCACCCAGCCTGGCTTTTTCTAGAACATTACCTTCATCGCGAATTGGAAGACTCGCGGTGAACCAGCGTTGTTGTTGGTGCCACCGGAGACCGTTGATGTAATGCGACCGAAGTTTGCTCCGGCAATTGAAGCATTCGGAAGCGCCAGGTTCGTATGGTTCAGAGCATTGAACGCCTCTGCCTGGAACTGGCCCTGGACCCGCGAGAACTTGAACAAATCCTTGAAGACGGAAAGATCAAGATCGGCGTAGTTTGGTCCGCGAAGCTGGTTCCTGTGCTCATCGCCGAAGGTTCCCGTGGCGGCGGGCTTAAATGCTGAGGTGTTGAACCACTCCTGAATACGGTTTGCACCAGCAGGCCGCGCAGCATTGCCGACAACGTCCGCATAATCATTGCCGATGCCTGACAATGAGCGGTCAGAACCGCTGACGACTGTGAACGGATAGCCCGTGTCCAGACTCAGAATGCCGTTCACCTGCCAGTTGTTGGCCAGCGCACTCTTCCAACCCTGCACGTTATAGCGCGGGAACACGTAGTTGGCAGAAAGAACGTAGCGGATTGTCTGATCGAAGTCAGCCGGTCCTCGGCCACTCTGCAGGTTGTAAGGATTCGGCGGCCCCGTATTCCCTTCCGTCGCGCTCGATGTGTTGTCGATCGTCTTGGACCAGGTGATGTTCGTCAACAGTGTGAGTCCGTTCGACTGCCGGCGCACCAGGTTTGCCTGCAGCGAGTTGAACTCTTCATATTCGTAGTCCTGGGCGATTTCCATCGCGCCGAGACCCGGATACAGACGGCGGGAGTTTTCATTGCCAACTGTCGAGCAGGGCTTGGGCGGAGTTCCGCAATTGCCCGGAATGTAGACGGCCGGGTTGAACTGGCGAGACCCCATGATGTGCTCACTGTGGTCGCCAACATATGCCAGCGAGAGCCCCATTTTATTGCCAAGCTGCTGTTCAATGGTCAGGTTGTAATTCTGCGTATATGCGACCATAGAGTGCGGATCGAGTACGCCGCCTGAGACTGGAAGCAGAAACTGGTAGGTCGAGAATTGACTTTTCGATACGTGGGCGCGAGGAAACGGCGAACCACCAGGAAAATTGGAGTAGATGTTATCCCAGGTAGGAGGCGCGGGGATATTCAGGTACAAGTCAATCGGTTGCGTCGCATCGGTGCGTTGATAGAGCAGACCTTCCGGGAATCCGTAAAATATGCCGTACGCGCCGCGAACAACGCGCTTTCCATTGCCGCCAATGTCATAGGCAAATCCAACGCGAGGGGCAAATGCTTTCCAGTTCCGCCGGAACACGGAAGCCTGTAGTCCCTGATCGCCATTGAACATCAAGCCAACAGGCGCATTTGGAGCGACTTTCGACTGAAAGCCAGGCTGGAACCCAACCAGCGTGCCGACGGAAGGGAATACG
>JAJZDO010000364.1 GCA_021805955.1 Acidobacteriota bacterium | reverse complement strand
CTCAGGACTTTGCTCGCCGACGAAGGGCTTGACGCTGTCCATCGCAATCGAAGCCGCAGGCCCGACGGGATGCCAGTGCCGCATGGTCATGCCAGGGAATCCGCGTCGCGCCGACGTCGCGCTCTCGTTGTCGGGAATGGGGAAATAGAATTTGCGGTCGTCGAGCATCTCGGCCCAGAGCGGACCGTACATCGTCTTGCCGATGTGTTCAATGAACATGCCAAAGACAAAATCGGAGACAGGTGTGGCTGGATGTGTCGTGTCCAAAGTAGCGACGATCGGTGCAGCCGGTGTGCTGGTTTGTGCCGAAGCTACAGCTCCGGCAGCGAGGACTCCAGCACTGACCGCCAGAGTAAGAATCGCGTTCCGTATATACATGGATCGTTTCGCCTCCATTGCTTGCCGAACCAGGCTTCCATTGGACAATGCTGCGGAGATGGACTCCGATCCCCCAGAAAAATTGGAGAGGTCGTTCGCGGTCTGATCTGCCAGGTGATTCCATTCCACGTCCGGAGGCCGGTTTCAGGACAACCCATCCTACAGAACAATTTGCCGGAATGGCAAGAAAATAAATCCATTTAATTCAAGGTCTGAGCTGTTTTGTAGAGGCCGCCAGAAGGATTGTCTCCGGGAAATTGCCCCGGGAAGCTGTCCGGAGATTCCAAGCCGGCAAGCTGGAGCGTGGTGCCAGGCAGAAGCGTCCGCCGAAGCTCCATGACGCGTCGCTTTTCATCCCACGCCGGACAGTTCTGGCTTGATGGACGATGAAGGCAAAACCGCACGAAGCGGCAGCTTCATCGGCGCTCCACGAACTTTCGTCTGCCGGAGCGTGATGCCGGTTTGTTCGCCGATTTCGAATCAGCCTGACCGTGTTCAGTGCTTCTCTGCAACTTGTTGCTGGGGATCGCATCAGAAGATACGGCACGCTCCATCTTCGATGCCGGGCGAGTGGATCCCTGCCGAAGACCGAGCCTTGTCCTTGCGGCTTCCATTCTGCAGGCTTGTTGAGAAAAATTCAGTTTCGGATACACCTAGAGGCGCATGCGATATCCAGATTCGGACCACTGCAGCAACGGAAAGTTTTTCAACCCCGGCGTTGCTGCACACACGCTGAAGGATGTGCTGCGCTGGCGGCGCACAAGCACGCCCGGTGCCTGGCGCAAGACGATTCCAGCCACTCCCGGAGCGGCTCCTGCGGCTCGCGTGCTGGGCGCAGAACTGGCCGTGACCTTTGTCGGCCACTCGACTGTGCTGCTGCAAACCGAAGGGCTGAATATTCTGACTGACCCGATCTGGAGTGAGCGCTGCAGCCCGGTCTCCTGGGCTGGGCCGCGTCGCCATCGCATTCCCGGCATCCGCCTGGAAGAGTTGCCAAAGATCGATCTGATTCTGCTCAGTCACAACCACTACGACCATTGCGATTTGCCCACGTTGCGCTATTTGGTCCAGCGGGATGCTCCCGCCATTGCCTGTCCGCTGGGTTTGGCGCGACTCTTGCGCAGGCTTGGCTTCGATCGAATCATGGAGCTGGACTGGGAGCAGAAGGCGTCCTTTGCGGCAGCCGAGCTACGCTGCGTGCGGGCACAGCACTTCGCCGCACGCGGGCCTTTTGATCGCGATCGGACACTGTGGTGCGGGTGGGCCGTCACTCTGCCCTCCGGCACCCTATACTTTGCCGGTGACTCCGGCTTCGGGTCATTTTTTCATGAGATTGCTCAGCAACTCTGTCCCATTCGTCTGGCGCTGCTGCCCATCGGAGCTTATCAGCCGGAGTGGTTCATGGGCAGTGTCCACATGAGTCCGGCTGAGGCCGTTGCCGTCCATCGAATCTTGCAGCCCCAGGAGTCGATTGCCATTCATTACGGCACCTTTTCGCTGGCCGACGATGGAGAACTGGCCCCGGCGATGGCGCTGCGCGAAGAGCTGCAACGCAATCCTCCACCCACGCCCTTTCGCATGATTCCTGAAGGAGAGTGCTATTGGATCGCAGCGCCGGAGACCTCACGCGACAGGGAACCGGTATTGTCCTGACGAGCGGCGCTGCGATAGTTTTTCGATGGAACGATTCCCGCGGAAGATTTTCCGAAATGGTCTTCTGTGGGCGTAGCATGTTGGGAAGGCTGCCTGGGTATGCCGGATTCCGCGTGTCAGTGAGCATGTCGGCAAAGAGCCAAAACCAAAGGGATGGAGCCAGAATGAATCTTGCGAAGAGAGCATTGGCGTTGGGAGTGTTTGCCATCGTGGGCGTGGCGGCTGCAGCGCAGCAGAAGCTCTACACGAATGATCGGAACGACCACTACGAGTTGCCCAAGGCGCAACAGGATTACACCAAGCGCGTAGAGATGGTTCCGATGCGCGATGGAGTCAAGCTCTACACAGTCATCTGGATTCCTCGCGGTGCCCACGATGCGCCAATTGTGCTCACGCGAACGCCCTATGATGCGGCGCACCGCATCGGTACGCCGAATGCCAGCCATCTGATCGATGCGCTGCCGCTCTCTGACCGGGATTTTGTGCGTGCCGGCTACATTCGCGTCTATCAGGA
>JAJZDO010000513.1 GCA_021805955.1 Acidobacteriota bacterium | reverse complement strand
TTGCGAGCCAAGCGCCGCGGTCAATCTAAGCAACGCGCAGAGCTTTGCGGAATTCGTCCACGAAATTCGCAAGGAACAACGCAGCCATCTCTTGCTGATGCAGCAGTACTCCGATCCCATGTGCGTTCGCGTTGCGCACGCCGTGCTGGACGTGATTCGGTACTACCCGGAGTATCCGGAAGGGTCTCGCCGTTGGGACGACCGCGTCTTTCATCCCGACAAGACCGGTACTGGCTTCCTCCCGATTTCCGCGTTCTGGAAGGCCCCGCCCGCATTTGTCGAGCGCATTTTTTCAGTCTTCCGGTTGGCGGAAAATGCGACCGTCCAGTGGGCGGCGAAACGCGTCTACGCCGACGAGGTGGACTTGCATCTGCTTTCCGACAGCCCGTCTGAGGCGATTTCGTGAGCGAGCGACACCTCCGGGCCGCATTTTTCCCGGATGCCTTTCATGAAGTGGACGGGGTCGCGGTGGTTGCCCGGAACTTCGCGGCGTACGCTCGGCAACGGGAAATCCCGTTCATGATGGTTCATGCCGGTCCATGCGACCAGGTCATCCGCGAGGGTTCGGTCATCCGCGTGCAGCTTCGCCGCGGGCCGATGAAATTTCCACTGGACCGCCATCACGAGTTCGACCTGTTTTTCTTGCGACACTATCGAAAGGTCGCTGCGCTGCTGCGCGAGTTCGCGGCGGACGTGGTTCAAATCACCGGCCCCAGCGATGTTGGCATTCTCGGCGCGCTGTGCGCTCACAATTTCAAAATTCCGCTGGCGGCTTTCTGGCAGACCAACCTTCCGCAATATGCGGGCTTGCGCGCCTCCAAAGCGCTCTCGTTTTTGCCAAGCGAGCTGGCCAATCCCGTCTCGCGCGCGGCGCAGAAATTCAGCCTGCTCGCAACTACGCGCTTCTATAAGATTCCCCGGTTTCTCTTTGCGCCCAACCCAGAAATCGTGGAGGAACTGATCCAGACGACCGGAAAACCCTGCTTTCCGATGGGCCATGGGGTCGATACGGCCAGGTTCGATCCGGATTTCCGCAACCGCCAGAATGGCCCGTTCACGATTGGCTATGTAGGTCGTCTAACGCCGGAAAAAAATGTCCGCTGGCTGTCGCGGCTGGAGCGTGCGCTGCATCATACAGAGTATCGCGATTTCCGGCTTCTCATCGTAGGCCAGGGCGCGGAGGAGAGCTGGTTGCGTGCAAACTTGCAGTGCGCGGAATTTGCCGGCGTCCTTACCGGCAACGAGTTGTCACGTGCGTATGCGAATATGGATGTCCTGGCATTTCCCTCCGAGACGGAGACCTTTGGCCTGGTCGTTCTCGAAGCTCTTGCGTCCGGGGTTGCGGCTGTCGTGACAGCAACCGGCGGCCCAAAGTACACGGTCCAGCATGGAAAGACAGGATACGTCGCCCGGAACTTTGAGGAATTTGCAGCCTATGTTGCCATCCTGATGACAACTCCGGATCTGCTGTCTTCTATGAGAAAAGCCGCGCGCGAGTATGCGAAGGCAAGTTCCTGGGACAGTGCGTTTCAGAACATCTATCAAACGTATTGTTCCCAACTATCCGTGCCCATGGCCGCGGCACTCATGAACGACAATAACCGGAGCCTGAATGATTCTGCACGCGCACACACGGTCGTATGAGATCGCCGGATTTCGCGGGTATGCTTTCTTTGCGACGCTATTTCTAATTCTGAATATCCTTGGGTCCGGCAAAGTGTTCGCGGCAGCCGCTCCGGTAAAATCGACCGTGCCTCCGATGACCCTTGCGCAGGTAGTGGACACGCTGGTGGCGAGGAACGCGGCGCGCGCCAGGGACCTGACAAGCTATCAGGGAAGCCGCACCTACACGGTCACGTACCGCGGGTTTCCTGGCGACTTGCTTGCCACGATGGTCGTGGACATGAACTACGACGCGCCCAACACAAAGGAATTCAGGATTACCTCTCAGAGCGGTCCGAAATGGCTGGTCGACCGCGTGCTGAAGCGGCTGGTGAAGAGCGAATCGGATGCGCAGCAGGATGCAACCAGAAAAGCCGTCGACCTGAACCAGAAAAATTACAGCTTTAGCGACCTGAAGTATGAGCCGGCGGCGGACGGTTGCTCCTACGTTGTATCGGTCGAGCCCAAACACCCCAACAAATATCTCTACCGCGGAAAAATCTGGATCAACGATCGGGATTTCGCCGTATGCCGCATTCAAGCGCAGCCGGCGAAAAATCCTTCTTTCTGGATCACGAGTACCACCATTGCCCAGACCTATGAAAAGGTGGGAGAGTTCTGGCTGCCCCAGAAAAACAAGAGTGTTTCCGCTATCCGACTGGGAGGTCGCGCCACGCTGACCATTCAGTATCAGGATTACAAGGTACCGCCGCCGATCGACGTCGCTCATGCTTCCTTGTCCTCCCCGCCGGCAGCCAGGTAGTTTTTCCTAACCCGGCGTAGCCGGAACCAAACAGGGCGTTGGTTATTATTTTTTGGTGGACATTGAGCTTCTGACCGAGCGTTATGCAGCACAGATAGCAGGAGTGCTGAGTTGCTGGGACCG
>JAJZDO010000685.1 GCA_021805955.1 Acidobacteriota bacterium | reverse complement strand
AGCAGAGGAGAAAGCTGCGTGAAATCTGTGGACAAAGATACGGAGCTGAATGAGGATGAGTTGTTTTTTGATGGGCTGAAAGACGATCCGTCGTCGAATGCATCTTTCTCCAAACGAAAGGCGTCACCGGAAGAGTTCGAAAAAGACTGTAGCAAGAGTAGGAAGTCGGTTGAGTCTGCGCTTTTTCCATTCCATGACGCTGTTTGTGGCTGGCTGTGCCGTGCTGTGGATGATCGGTGGCGGCCGCGCTGTCCGTGTGTATGCAGCGGGCGCAGCGCAGGCAGATGGGCAGCCAGGGGCAGGCAATCCGGACAGCCGTTGCGAGCGCTGCCACGAAGCCATCTATAAGAAATATGAGCAGACACCGATGGCGCTGGCCAGTGGCCCGGCCGCGGAGGGACTGATTCCCGCTGATCTGAAGCAGAGCACAACGGGAGTGGAATATCGCATTCGCAACGATGGGGACCAGGTTGTGCTGGACTACCAGCGTCCCGCAATGGAGTCGAACGGAGAGCTTATCCCGGAGATTCAAGGTAGGCGTGTGTTGCGGTATTACATCGGCTCGGGGCAGCAAGGGCGGACGTATCTGTTTGAGCGGGAGGGCTACTGGTTTGAAGCGCCCATCAACTGGTACGCCCAGAAGCGCGCGTGGGATATGGCGCCCAACTTCCTGCACGCTGCGGAGATGCCGCTTACGCTGCCCGTCGATCCGGGTTGCCTGCGCTGCCACACCTCTGGCGCGCAAACGGCGATGGCGCAGGCGCGAAACAAGTTTGCCGAGGTTCCATTTCTGCATCCCGGCATCACCTGCGAAACGTGTCACGGAGATGCCACGGCGCATGTGGAGTCTGACGGCCACGTCTCGATGGCGAAGATCGACGAAATGCCTACGGAAAAGCGCGATTCAATCTGCCTTAGCTGCCATCTGGAGGGACAGGCGGCTATCGAGCATCGCGGAAAAAAGCTTGTGGACTTTCGTGCAGGCGACAGCATCTGGGACTACGCCAGCTTTTACGTTCACGCCAGCGCGCAGGGATCAGACGGAAGAGCAACCAGCCAGTGGGAAGCTCTGTTGGCCAGTGCCTGCAAGCGAGCCTCGGGAGATCGGCTGACATGCACCACCTGCCACGATCCGCATGGAAGCGACACGCGGATGACGCCAACTGAAAAGGTCAACTGGTATCGCGCTCGCTGCCTGAGCTGCCATGAAACACCGGCGGAAGCTGGCCATTCGCCATTCTCGCAGGTCCACTTTCCGCAGCATCGTGATTGCGTCACCTGTCACATGCAACGAGCCAGCTCAACAGACATCGCGCATGAACAGGTGACGGATCATCACATCGTGACGCAGTTCGCATCCAAACAGATTCCGCCTGCAACCTCCGGACCGCTGGTCGAGGTGGGGTCCGAACGCATCGCGACTCCCGCGCTCAATCGGGATCTCGGCTTGGCGTATGCGCAATTTGCCGCCTTGGGCGACCATGACGCAGCAAAGCATGCGGAGGCGATTTTGCTGCAAGCGGAGCAGGAAGCTACCAGCACAGAGGACGCGCCTCTGCATGCCCAGCTTGCATTTCTCGACCAGGTCAACGGCCAGATTCGCGCCGCCGCGCAGGAGTATGAAGCGGCGTTGCGGGTCGATCCAGAGGATGCTTTCGCGGCAGGAAACCTGGGGACGATCCTGGCCGAGTTTGGCCATCCTCAGGCCGCGACCCGGTTGTGGACGCCAGTGCTGGCAAGAAATCCCGCAGAAAAAACAGTCGGCATCAACCTTGCTACCGTGGAGTGCGCACTGGGTCAACGAGAGGCGGCTCTGGCCACGTTGGAGCAGGTGCTGGCGTTCGAGCCGGATGATCGTCCGGCGGCAGCACTCCAGATGGCGATCCGGGAACGAAGACGGCCATGCGGAAGATAACGCTTTCATTTTCAAGCTCGTCATCTGCGGCTTCCCGGTCAGAGCACCGGCAAATGTATACCCGGGAATCGATGCGGCTTTGACGCTCGATGACGCCTTCAGAGTTCAATTCCTGAGCAGATGGGAAGTCCGACTCCTCCTGAAAAGCGGAGACGAGTCTGCCGACTGGATTCCGGTATTTTAGTAAAGCAATTTATTCATGGTCGTGAATTGCTTTTACACTTTTGATCCGACGAACGGCCGGTTCTCTCGCGGACTCAGGAAAATACAGAATCGGTCCGTATGTAAATCATTAAATGTCAATGCAAATACATGTCATATTATTGAATCTGTCATGCGAAATGCTATAGAATTTTCAATGTATGGAGCGATGAGCAGGAGATATCCGCTGAGTTGAGTCGATTCTCCACCTTTGCTGAATCAAAGCAAGCCTATTGTTTTCAATAGATGTTTATATATGTCTTTTCATAGGGCAGTTAACTGCAATCAGATGAGCGCTTACAGGGTTTGACTATACCGATTGCCGGACTGATCAGAAAAAAACTCATCCGAGAGATTGACAATCGCCTCTTGCCTTCGATACAGTTCATCGGTGCTCTGGAGTACATTTTTTGCTTGCCGGAAAGTGATTCG
>JAJZDO010000904.1 GCA_021805955.1 Acidobacteriota bacterium | reverse complement strand
TAAATCACCACGGATTCACTTTGAGGCAAATATGACATCCCACCGCGCAACACGCTTTACACGCACATCTATCTTCGTTCTCGCCCTGATCGCGCTGAGTGTTCTGTTCACAGCCGGAAGGCTGGATGCACAGACTCTCGGTAGCATTAACGGTGTCGTGACCGATACGGCTGGCGCTATCGTGTCCGGAGCTACCGTGACTGCAACGAATTTGGACACGGGCGTAATTTCCCGTGCCGTGACGTCCTCCGCGGGAACGTATACGATCCCAGCATTGAACCCGGGCAAGTATAACGTTGCTGTGGAAATGAGCGGGTTCAAGAAGGCTGTCACGGCGGGTGTCAACGTCGATATCGCGCAGCAATCGGCGGCGAATTTCACGCTAGCGCCAGGTACTACCACTCAGACGGTGCAGGTCACTTCCTCTGCAGTTTCTCTCAATACCGAGCAGCCGGAGATCGGCACGACCCTCGAACCGGCGTTGATGAAGGCGGCGCCGATTGAGATCAGCGGCATTTCCCGCCAGATCGACCAGTTCGTTTTCCTCGTTCCCGGCGTGCAGGGGAATGCCTTCCAGAAAAACATCAACGGTGGCGTCAGCTTTGAAAGTGAAGTGGTGTTCAACGGCATTCCTGTACCCCAGCCTGAAACGCAGGGATACCAGACCAATTTCAATCCGCCCTACGAAATGGTCAACGAGTTCAATGTGGACCGCGCCACCTTTGGCGCGCAATATGGACTGGCGCAGGGCGCGGTGACTTACAACATGGCTTCCGGCACCAACCAACTCCATGGCGATGCGTTCGAGATCCTGCGCAACCAACTCTTTGACTCGGTAGGCTTTTTCCCGACCTATTTCGGACGCGATGGACATCCCGCCCCTCCCCCGGACCAGCAGAACGACTATGGCTTTACGATAAGCGGACCTGTCATTCTGCCTCATGTCTACAACGGCAAGAACCGTACATTCTTCCTGTTCAGTTCAGACTGGTTCAAACAAAACATCGCCCAAACGTCGATCGGCACAGTGCCGACCGCCGCGATGAAAAATGGGGACTTCAGCAATTTTGTCGACTCCAGCGGAACGCAAATCCCAATTTATGACCCGCAGACCGGTCAGCCGTTCCCTGGCAACATAATCCCTATTTCACGCTTCAGCAAACTGGCCCAGAACATTTTGCCCCTCATCCCGAATCCGGATCGGACCGGCCTTAACTTCGGCCTGCTCTCAAACAAAACCCCAGCCGTGAGTTCTGTGCCCATCAGTCAGCATCTCTGGGGATACACGCTGGACCACAACATCAGCCAATCGCAAAGCATTCACTTTACCCAGTGGCGCGACGCCCGCACTACTTCCGGCTTCGACTATGCACCGATCGTGCCCTCCACAAACGATCTGCAGAGTCTAAAAACTTTGCCCTATATTGGCAGCGGGTTCTTGCTCAACTACACCAAAACGGTGACGCCAAACCTGGTAGCGACGGCTGGCGCGGACTGGATCGGGGAAATCAACAATCAATTCGATGCCAAGAAGGGAGTGAATTTCCCCGGCGTCGTCAACAGCGTTATCTTTCCCAACATCACCTTCGATGGCCAGAACGCGGACACCGACTGGGGCACGGCCGGAGGCTGGATCCAGTCGGTAAACCGCAAGCTCGGCATCGCGCTGGTGAACAACTGGCTGTATACAAAAGGCCGCAATACAATCAACTTCGGCGGGGAATACCGGCGCTCCTATCAAGACGATAACGAATGCCAGCAGTGCGGCGGCACCTTCGCCTTCAGTCAGCGCTCCACTTCCACTCCCAACGCCAACGACCCAAATTTCGGCAGTTATGGCAGTTCGTTTGCCAGCTTCCTGCTGGGTGAGGTCGACAATGGTGTGCGCGTGTTCGCGAACGAACTGAAGCTGCGCAACCGCGACTTCTCTCCCTACTTCCAGGACGACATTAAAGTCACCCCGCGGCTGACCGTCAACGCCGGCCTTCGCTGGGACATTATGGTGCCCTTCACCGAACTCCACGATCAGATCGTGTACCTGAACCCCACTGAAGCTGATCCTGGCGCTGGAAACCTGCCGGGCGCAGCCACCAAATTTGGAAATTGCGTAGGATGCTCCGGTATCAATCGGGCCGATATCCATTGGGGACATTTCGGGCCTCGACTCGGATTTTCCTATATGGTGAACGACAAGACCGTGCTTCAAGCCGGCTATTATTTGGCCTTCCTTGATGGTGGCGCCTATGAATATGGCACCAACAAAGTGGCAGTGAACTATGGCAACTTGCTCAACGGCGAGTTCCATCGGAATTCCACTGCGACCAGCACCCCTGGATACGGAAATTGGGACGCGAACCCCATGCCGGACCCGCCGCCGCAACCCTTCAGTCCATCCATCGGAAATGGCAACGTTATCCACGAACTCAATGCGGCCAAGGATGGACGCGCTCCTTAGAGCCTGTTTACGATCTAGGGTCGTGTTGTGGCGAGGGTATCCGCGCAGCCATATGCGTCCGCATCTCCGGTACGGTAAACGAGGAGGATGGAGC
>JAJZDO010001019.1 GCA_021805955.1 Acidobacteriota bacterium | reverse complement strand
TAGGCGTGGTTGGAGTTGGTGTGTAAAAAACCGGCGTGGCAAATGGAGGATTGCTGGCAAGGCCCGTGACCAGATTGGTGATTGGCTGGTCGTTCTGCAGCGTGAAGCCAGCGCGAGCGATGGTACGGCCGGTTCCCGTCACATCCCAGATGAAGCCGGCGCGCGGGTTGAAGGTGTAGTTTTCATGAAAGACATGGGCATAGCCCGGCGAACCGACCCGGATGAGCGAGACCGTGGACGGATTGAAACCTACAAAACGGTTCTCGCCTTCCGTGGGCGTTCCATCCCAGTCGAAGCGCAGGCCCAGCTGAATGGACATCCGGGAATTCAGCCGGTATACGTCCTGCCCATAAATGCCGACGGAGTTTACAAAGATGCGGCTGACCACGTCCTGTGGCGTCACGCTGAACTGCGTGGACTGATCGGCGAGGAAGCTTGCCGTCGTCGGAAAGAAGAAGGTGCTGGTGTCCTGGTTGAAGTTGTCGTTGATAAAGCGGCGATATTCTCCGCCAAAGTCAAAGGTGTTCTTGCCGCGCAGCCAGTTCACGTTGTCCGACAGTACCAGCGTTGTATCGAAGCGGCCCTGTGGCTCTCCAGCAGGACCGCCAAAATTGAGGGCAATGTCACTGACCGTAATCTGCGGCAAACCGATATCGCTCAATACGCCATTGTTAATGCCATAGCTCGCAGGGTTGGCAACAAAGTTTGGGTCGAAGCTGATGGCAATGCGGTTGAAGCCCAGGCGCGCTTCATTCACCACGTTTGAAGAGAAGACGTGCGTCTCAACGATGGTGCCGATCTGACGATGCGCGGTCCGGTGATCGCCAAAGTTCGGAATTGTCTCGCCGGGCAGTGTTGGCTCGTTCCGCTTGTCCTGCTGCCAGGCGTAGTAGAGATGCAGCTGATCGTTCGAGCCCATGCTATGGAGCAGATCGCCGGTAAATTGCTCGACCGTCACGGGTGAACTGGCAGATCCGAGATAGCGCGTTCCTGTCGAATCATTGGCCTGCGGCACAAGCGTGAGCAGCTTTTGAATAATGGGATCCGTTGTCTGCGCGCGCTGCGCATTAGTCGGAACGCCGCTGTTGATCGTCAACCCCTGCGACTGTAGCAGACCCTCATAGCTGACAAAAAAGAATGTCTTATTGCGGCCGTCGTAGAGGCGCGGAATCCATACCGGACCGCCGAGATCGGCACCGGGGTTATTCCGCTTGAAGGTCGACATGGGAACCGGGTGCGGGTTGAAGTAGTTCCGTGCATCGACATCGTTGTTCCGGATGTAGTCGAAGGCTTCGCCGTGGAACTCGTTGGTTCCGGAGCGAGTCGCCACGTTGACCACTGCGCCGGAGTTGCGGCCATACTCCGCGCTCAGGCTGGAGTTGTCGACCTTGAACTCACTGACCGTCGCAATCGTCGGCTGAAAGGTGATCTGGTTCTGCACCATATCGTTCAGGTTGATGCCATTGATCATGAAGTTGACGGTATCTTCCCGATTGCCGGCGGTGTCGAAGGACTCCGCGCCCAACCCCTGCAGCGGAGCGGTCAGAAAACCACTCTGAGGCGCAGTTACAGACCCTGGAATAAGCTCCCCAAGATCGAGAAAATGGCGCCCGTTCAGCGGGATCTGCTGCACCGTGCGCGAGCCGATTACCTGGCCAACGGTCATGGTCGAGCTGTTCATCTGCTGCACCGCGCCGCTTACGGTTACGGTCTGGCTGGCCGCCGCCAGACCCAAAGTGGCATCCACACGCTCGGTGGAGTCTACGGACAGCACAATGTTTTCGAGCGTGGTCGGCTGCATACCCGGTGCTGTCACTACCAACCGGTAGGTGCCCGGCTGAAGTGCAGGAATGGAATAGTTACCCGCGCTGTCTGAAACCACGGTGCGGGTGGTCCCGGTCTGAACCTGCGTGGCCACCACCTGAGCGCCCGCGACGACGGCTCCGGTCTTGTCCGTAACAGTACCTTGCAGAGTGCCGGTAGACTGCGCCAGCGCAGTCGTGAGGCCGGCCATAATCATGAACCCAGCCAAAAGCGAATATAGGAATGCCTTACGGATCGGCTGCATCGGTCCTCCAAAAGATGAAAAAATGTCTCCCGGTTCACTGACCGGTTCTAATTTGCGGAACATTGTGCCGCCTATTTTTTGGGCAGCGGGGGCGTATGAAATCGCTCGGGAAAAGGAAATGCTGCCGGGCTTCGCTGCCCAGCTGCATTCACCGCGCGAATGCCAAAGATGACATTGTCTTTCGATACCGGAATGGTAGCGTGCGTTGCCGTTCCGGTGGAGTGGTAGAACTGCCAGTCGGGCGCAGCGGTATCCCGCCAGACGATCTGGTACGTCGTAGCCGCTGGCGCGCCGGCCGGGGCGTCCCACGCCAGCTCCGTATTATTGTCCAGCTTCTGTGCGATGATGCGAGCGTTTGACGGTGTACCGGGCGCGGAGGCAAGCGTCGCCAGTGTCGCTGCATTCAGCCGCGCAACCTGCGCTGTGTAGTGAAAGTCCACGTATCGCAGCAAATCGCCATACTGCACTCCTACTTCAATACGG
>JAJZDO010000921.1 GCA_021805955.1 Acidobacteriota bacterium | reverse complement strand
CCGTCGCATGGTGCATGGGGTGGTGGGTGGATTTCGCGGGATGTTTCGATGACTTCGACTTTGGATGCGACTTGCTCGTTGTGTGCGACGTGTGGTGCGTCGGGGTTTCAGACTCCTGGGCGACAGCAGGAACCGTAGCAACCATGGCAAAACCAAGCAGGACGAAGAAAGCCCACGAAGTTCGCGGAAGCCTTCGAAGAAAGCAAGAACCATCGAGCGGCCGCAGGGCTCGCCGGTATGGCACAACTATTCCTAAAAACTGCATATATGTATCAATCTAGCGGGATAGCGCGTGAAAACAAAGTATCGGCGCAAATACTTTTGCGCTGTGACAGATTTGTCCGCAACCACCGCGCCGGTCTACCATCTAATCAGCTGCAGTGACATTGTGACTTTGGAGTAGTCGTCCGGGCGCGATGGCGAGCAGCAAGATCGAAAGGGCCGCCCTCGAACCATGGCAACCATCTTGACTCCGGAAGAAAAGGAAGCAAATGCGCTCCACCCCGACCTGCTGCTGGTTGAGAAGGTAAAGGCTGGGGATTTAAGCGCATTTGAGCAACTGATGCGGCAATACGATCGCCAGATCTTTCGCATTGCTCTTCACATTACGCAGAATCGTGAAGATGCGGAAGACATTGTGCAGGATACGTTTTTCAAGGCGTTTCAAAAGGTCCATCAGTTTCAGGGCAACTCAAAGTTTTATACGTGGCTGGTGCGCATCGCCGTCAACGAATCGTTGATGCGGTTGCGTAAACGCCGCTCGCAGAAGACGGTATCGATGGACGACGAAATCCAGACGGAAGAAGGATCCATTCCACGCGATTTCGCGGACTGGATGCCGAATCCGGAACAAAATTACAATCAGGCGGAGCTGGCGGACATTCTTCGCAAAACCATCAAAGGGCTGCCTCCGGGATTTCGCACCGTGTTTGCACTGCGAGATATCGATGGTCTATCGACGGAAGAAACCGCGCAGGCGCTGGGACTGAGCGTGCCGGCGGTGAAAAGCCGTTTGTTGCGAGCACGGCTGCAATTGCGCGAACGGCTGAGCCGATACTTCCGGGTCCCCACAGGAGAGCATGCGTCGTGAACTGCACAGAATTTCTAGCCAACTTAACCGATTATTTTGACGCAAAAACGGCGACCGCTCTCCGCACCGAACTGGAACAGCACATGGCCGGCTGCAGCCATTGCCACGTGACCGTCGATACGACCCGTCAGACGATCGAGGTCTATCGAAACGATGAGTTGTTCGAACTGCCGGAGTCGATCCGCACGCAGCTGCACCAGGCGGTGCTGACAAAGTGCGAGAACCTGAAGCGCAAGAAAGAGCCCAAGTCCTAAGTTTTCTCTCGCCGCAACTTCGGCTCAATCCTTCTTTTTCGATGTCTGCTGATTATCAAAAACTGCTGAAGGAACGGCGGCGGCCCTCACACAGCGAACGGCACGGCTCACCAGTTTTCCGTCCGAGCTTACACGGCCAAAAAAAGAATTCCTGCGACTCGTCTCCATGCGGGCAAGTGCATTGACTACGTCGTCTCTTTCCAAGTCTCCGCCAATAGTATCGTAGCTACCTTCGATCACCTCCAAGTCAGACTGATCTCCAGCCCGACCTAACACGGAACGAGCAACCTGCTGAAGCTGTTCCGGGCCGGCGGGGTTCTGAAAATGACATAAAACGGCGGGAAAAGGGGCCCGTTGAACCCGAAACGGCACCGAAGGCTTGCTATCAGCTACCCACGGGATTACCGCCTGCGCCCCCCAGATCGAACACCAGCCCTGCCAATCGCTGAATCGGCCTTAGCGAAACCCTACGCCCGACACATGCCTGGCGGTAAGCGAAATTGGGTGCCCCATGCTGGACGATGCTCTTTGCTTTTGTTGTCAAGGGTGGGAGACAGTAAAAGCCGGCGTCACATTGTTCCAGCAATCGCTCAAAGCGTGAGGAAAAACGTGTCTAAAGCGTATACCGCCCTGCTTCCGTCATTGCCGTCGCGATCTCCCGACCCAGCGCAACCGTGTTTTCCGGCTCATGCTTCGCCAGCCTGCGAAAAATCGTCATCCGCGTGCGCAGCGTATCGCCTTCAGCCACAGCTCCAAGAATCCGCTCCCCCGCAGTCTCCAGCACACGAAACGAGTGGGCAGCATAATACTTTGTCATACGCACGGCCAGCGAGCTGCGGCCTTGCATCTTCTCCGCCCTCAAAATCGCGGACTCCAGCACCAGCACTTCCATGATCATGTCGGCCAGTGCGCCCATGATCTCCTGCTGCTCCGCCAATTCACTGCCAAATCTTTCCGACGCCGCGCCCGCACAGAAAAGACTCAGCTTCTTCGCATTGGCAAGCAGAAAATGCTGCTCGGCAAGCTCGCCGTCGCGCTCCTCACGGACCTTCGGCCCGGCCATAATCTCATCCATCACACGCTGGATTGCAGGCAACAGCGCAAGTCGTCCCTGCACGGCGCGCTTCAGCATCCATCCGCTGATAATCAGGCGATTGATCTCATTGGTGCCTTCGAAGATCTTGTTGATGCGACTTGCTCGTTGTGTG
>JAJZDO010000491.1 GCA_021805955.1 Acidobacteriota bacterium | reverse complement strand
GGGCGGCATCGCGACAGCCATCCGCGCCGTAAAAGCGGACCAGACCAGTCTCGCGCTTCAGAACCGGTTTTATCAGGACGAAAAGCATCCACTCGACACCAAACAATAGCTGAGTTGCACACGCAGAAATCAACTCGCGTGCTATGGGACAAACAACAGCCATATGTCCGTTCCTCCGCCGCTTGAACCACCGTGGCAGACGAGTTTCGCATGCAGGAAAAGTATTAGAATTTCATCAGCATACAAACGAGCTAGCAAAAACTCTATGTCAAAATTATCGATTCGCGATCTTTCACTGGAACATCAGCACGTCTTGATTCGCGTAGACTTCAACGTCCCTCTTTCGGAAGACGGGACCCAGATTATGGACGACACCCGCATCCGCGAGACGCTTCCTACGCTGGAATATGCTCTTCGCCACCGCGCCAAGGTCATTCTCGCGTCGCACCTCGGTCGCCCAAAAGGAAAGCCCAATCCGCAAATGAGCCTGCGCCCGGTCGTCGATCGACTGAGGCAACTACTCGGCCATACTCTTGGCCAATCCGTCAATGTCGGTTTCTCGCCGGACTGCGTGGGCGAGACGCCGGAAGAAATGGTGCGCATGTTGGAATCCGGCCAGGTGCTGCTGTTGGAGAACCTGCGTTTCCATGCGGAGGAAGAAAAGAACGACGCGGCCTTTGCCAAGCAGCTGGCGAAACTTTGTGACGTGTATGTCAATGATGCCTTTGGCAGCGCCCATCGCGCCCACGCGTCCACGGAAGGCATCACGCATTTCGTCACGAAATCAGCCGCCGGCTTGTTGATGGAAAAAGAACTCACCTACCTGGGCAAAGCGCTCAGCGATCCGGAAAAGCCGTTCATCGCCATCCTCGGCGGCGCCAAGGTTTCAGACAAGATTCAGGTGATCCACAACCTGCTCGACAAGGTCGATGCCCTGCTGATCGGCGGGGGCATGGCGTATACATTCCTGAGAGCCAAGGGACAGGACGTCGGCAAGTCCCTGTTGGAGACTGACAAGCTGGATGTGGCGCGAGAGGCCATGGAAACGGCAGCCAAGCGCGGTGTGCGTTTTCTGCTGCCGGTCGATCACGTCCTGGCGGATAAGTTTGCCGCCGACGCACATACGAAAATCTCCGCCGGAGACAAAGCTTTCCCTGCCGACTGGATGGCGCTCGATATCGGCCCTGAAACCATCGACCTTTTTGTGGATGAAATCTCTCGTGCACGAACGATCGTTTGGAATGGACCCATGGGAGTGTTTGAAATGCCGGCCTTTGCGCATGGAACCATGCAGGTAGCGCAGGCCGTCGCGGACAACCCTTCGGCAATTTCAATCGTCGGCGGCGGAGACTCTGTCGCCGCAGTTCACAAAGCCGGAGTCGCCGATAAAATCACCCACATTTCAACCGGCGGTGGCGCATCGCTTGAATTCCTTGAAGGCAAAAAACTACCGGGCGTCGAAGCCCTGACGGAGAAGACCGCGTGAGCACTCGCAAGCCCTTGATTGCCGCCAACTGGAAGATGTACAAAACACCCTCCCAGTCGAGCGAATTTGTAACGGCCTTTCTGCCTCTGGTTCAGCACCACACTCGCGATGAGATTGTTCTCTGCCCTCCATTCGTCGATATTGCCGCCGTTGTTGCAGGCACCCGTGGCAGCCACATCCACGTTGGCGGACAGAACATGATCTGGCAGGAAGAAGGCGCTTTCACCGGAGAAATTTCAGCGCCGATGCTGCTTGCATGCGGCTGCAGTCATGTGATTCTTGGCCACTCGGAACGCCGCCAGTTTTTTGGCGAAACCGATGAAACCGTCAACAAAAAACTGCATGCGGCTCTCAAACACAAATTGACCCCCATCGTCTGCGTTGGCGAGTTGCTGGCCGAACGAGAAAGCGGCAAAACGGAAGAAGTCTTGTTGCGGCAAACTTCGAAAGGTCTCGCTGGGGTCGCGCCGGATCTGGCCCAATCCATCGTCATCGCCTACGAACCTGTATGGGCCATTGGTACAGGCAAAACAGCCACACCGGAGATGGCCGCGGAAGCCCATCGCATCATTCGCGAGCAGGTGGCACGCTCGCTCAACCGTGACATCGCCGACAAAATGCGCATCCTCTACGGCGGCAGCGTGAAGCCGGAAAACGCCAGCGCTCTGATGAGCCAGAAAGAGATTGACGGAGCTTTGGTGGGTGGCGCGAGCCTCGATCCGCAATCCTTCTCAAAAATCGTCCTCTACTAATTCGAGAATACTTTTTCTCCTCATGTATTCTCTTCGCAGGCGACCTCTGCCGCCATTGGTTCTGGGAATGGCGGCACTGGATGGCCCGCTTCAATTTTTGGAAACCCGCACACTCATTTTCATTTTCGCCTAAAGAATCTCCATGCCTCTGCGCGCTGTCATTTTCGATTATGGTCTTGTGCTTTCCGGTCCTCCTGAACCGGCAGCACGAGAACGCCTATTGGAAATCTCCGGACTTTCTCCCGAGATTTTCGACGCACATTACTGGAAATATCGGCTGGATTACGATCGCGGCACCCACCAAAGCTCCGTCA
>JAJZDO010000529.1 GCA_021805955.1 Acidobacteriota bacterium | reverse complement strand
ACTAGCAGTCTTCCGCTGCGAATGGATGCGGAAAATCCTCTGTTCGGGCGAGTGTCGGCGTGTCGTCGGGTAGCACGCACACTGTATCTAGGCTCTGCACCTACATTTAACGCAGCGCGAAAAGGCTGGAACTGGCTTGGGAATCGGTTGTTAAAGAAATCATACAGAGAGCGTTGATTGTCGAGACGACGGAGGAAGATCAGGCCAAGAAAAAACTGGAAGCTGCGAAGCGAACGGTGCAGGATCAAATTCCAGAATGCTATATGTGGCTTTTAGTACCGGAACAGGCCACGCCAGTGCAAGGGCAAAAAATTCCCGACGTTGAGATACGGGAGTATCGTCTTCAGGGAAATGAACCGCTTGCGATCCGTGCCTCCAAACGAATGGTGAAAGATGAATTGCTGATACGCGAGATGGCAGGAACACGTTTGCGGCATGAGATGGATCAGATTCCTTTGTGGCGCGGCAATGCAGTTCAGGTGAAACAGCTAGTAGAGGACTTTGCCTGCCATATCTATCTTCCTCGTATCAGGAATACTCAGGTTTTGCTTGCGGCGATTGAAGATGGAGTGAAAAGCTTTAGCTGGGATGTTGAAACTTTCGCCTATGCAGATGGTTTCGATAAGAATACGAATCGATATCTTGGATTGGTTGGCGGAAGACAAGCGCGGGTTCGGTTGGACAGTGAAAGCTTTGTGGTTATACCCAGCATTGCAGTCGAACAACTGCGGATGGATCGTGAGACCGCTGAGGCTAAGGGAATTGTAAGCGATGTCCCGAATGCCCCAACAGCGTCAATGCCTGCCGTCAGCACACACGAGAATGGCGGAGTCGCGAGTAACAAAGGGTTGCGTCGATTCCATGCGACTGCCGAACTTAACCCAACACGGATTGCGCGGGATGCAGGTGACATTAGTGAAGCGATTATTCAACATCTCGCAGCACTGGTGGATGCAAAGGTGACAGTGACGTTGGAAATTCAAGCCACAGTGCCAAATGGAGTTCCAGAAAATGTCGTCCGAACAGTGTCGGAAAATGCGCGAACATTGAAATTCATCGCAGCTAATTTTGAGGAAAGCTGAAGAATCATGGCACGTCAGCCGCTCCTCCCAAGGTTGGAACAACTTATTGAACTACCCCAATTAGCGGATCGCATCCAAGGCTTTTTGTAGCGCGGTGCCGCACGACAGAACGGACGGTATAAGTAATGAAGAAGCTGAACATTGATCTCGCGTACTGCTATGGCATCAAGGCGCTCAAAGCGGACCTCGACTTCACCCAGCACAAGGCCTATGCCATCTACGCACCTAACGGCGTCATGAAGTCATCACTGGCCCACGCGTTTACCTATTGAGACTCTCCAGTTATGAATGGTTGAGAAATCGGGGGCAGGTCATCCGCACGCACAAGAAAGGAACCCTGCGTATGCAAATTTCTGCTTCAAGAGTTTCAAGCTCGGAGATGAAAAGAGGCTAGACCTTTCTCCCGCTCCGAGCTTGCAGTTTGCGACCCAGGGCCTATGATCCCGAGGCCGTAATGCCGCTGATCTGCGGCTGACCTGCGGTGCCAGCGGTGAGCTGAATCACCACCTGGCCGCTGCTATTGGCTGTAGTCATGAAGTTCTCCTGTAGGCCTTTGTTGCCAGCTCCGGCGGTAGCAAAGATATCGAAGTTGGTCAGCACCTGATTGCCATTGATGATGATGTTGAATCGCCTCTCTCCGGAAGCCGTGTAGTTGATCTCTGCAAAGTAGAGGTTCAATGCCACACTGGCCCCCGCAGTGAAGCCGGGAAGCGTGTAGGTTACCGCCCCCTGACGCTCATGCTGGAAGACAGATTGAGGCGGTGCTGGCGTAGAGACTAAGGAAGTGTCGATGGTGGCCGTTGTCGAAGCGGTGGTGCCACCGGAAAAGTCCGCATCAGCGACAAAGGTACCAGAGGCTGGCCCACCGGCGCTGATCGATGTCGATCCTGAGGTCGTTCCACCGCTGCTGCTATTCAACGCGAAGGCCATCGAATCGATGTTCCAGCCGCCAGCGTCCTGGTTCAGCGTCAGCGTCTGTACACCCGCCGGAAGTGTAACTGTGGCGGTTACAGTTGTCCATGTTTGCCAGCCGCCCGTATTCGGAACCGCGACGGATCCCGTCAGGTTTGTGCCGGCTGCGTTGGAAAGATGGAATGCATCGGTTACTGCGGCCCCGCTTCCATCGGACACCAGGAAGGTGACCGTGTACGTTCCTGCCGTAGCAGCGTTGACGGTGTACTTGAACCACTGCCCGGCAGCCGACCAACCCACGTCGTTGCCCGTTGCGGGCGAGGAGGCCAGCTCCAGATCGACGCCGTCGGAGCGATAGCCGTTATCCGAACCGTTGACGCTGGTCACGTTGTACGCAACTCCCTGGCCGCCCGTGTCATAGTTCTCGGCCATCACCGTACCGGCAATCGACGCCGGTGTGCCACCGTACGGCCCTTCGCCGCTGCCGGAGGAGGACGTGGTCACGGTCTGTACCGAACTCGCGGGCGAAGTGCCAGCGGTATCGGTCGCTTCCACTGT
>JAJZDO010000290.1 GCA_021805955.1 Acidobacteriota bacterium | reverse complement strand
AGCCGTATACGCAGAAACATGGTTAAACATTGTAGATGCAGCAGTCCAAAAATCTGGGTTTTCTGCGCAGATTGATAGCCAGCAACAAGACTTGGTCGGTTACCGAATATTTCGTAAAGGTTGCGAACTGCGACTCGTGATTAGCCCGCTTTTTCTCGAGCGGTTCCTGCATGGTCACGGCGCAATCGACGCGTTGGCCGCCCGGCTCGAAGAACCTCTCAGAAATGCTGTACCACGAAAATTCATCTTGATACAAGATGAGACAGGGTAGATATCCCTAATTCAAGAACATGGTGCGATAGAGGGTGTCGCGCTGCACCGGCTTGAAGCCCGCATCGCGGATCACGTGGCGGAGTTCTTCTTCGGTGGTGTGGTTCGCCGTGCCAGCGGCCCTGACGACATTTTCTTCCAGCATCACCGAGCCCACGTCGTTGCCGCCAAAGCGCAGGCCCATTTGCAGGACCTTCAGGCCCTGCGTCACCCAGCTCGACTGCACATTTTCAATGTTGTCGAGATAGAGGCGAGAGATCGCCAGCACCTTCAGGTATTCGACCGAGGTTGCTTCGTCCCAGCCGCGACCGCCCAGCGCCGTGTTGTGGGGCTGGAAGCTCCACGGAATAAAGGCTGTGAATCCGCCCGTCTCTTCCTGGAGACGGCGCAGCGTTTCAAAGTGATTCACGCGCTGCTCGAAGGTCTCGCCCACGCCGAACATCATGGTCGCGGTGGTGCGCATGCCAAGCTGATGCGCGGTGCGGTGCACCAGCACCCACTCGTCGGTGCCGCATTTCAGCCGGGCGATGCGGTGTCGCACTTCGTCGTCGAGAATTTCGGCGCCGCCGCCGGGGATGGAATCGAGGCCAGCATCGCGCAATCGCGCGATGGTGTCGCGGACGGAAAGCTCGCTGTATTCCGCGATCGCCAGAATCTCCGACGCGGAAAAGCAATGCAGCCAGATGGAGGGAAAGCGCTGCTTGATGCCGCGCAGGAGGCGCTCAAACCAGTCGATCTTCAGGTCGGGATGCAGGCCGCCCTGCATCAGCACGCCAGTCCCGCCCATCTCCACCGTCTCGCGGATCTTCTGGTAAATGGTGTCGAAGTCGAGGATGTAGCCTTCCGCGGCGAGTTTGCCCTTGAGCGGGCGATAGAAGGCGCAGAAGCTGCAATATTCCGTGCAGAAATTGGTGTAGTTGATGTTGCGGTCGATGATGTAGGTGACAATGCCTTCCGGATGCAGCTTGCGGCGCACCGCGTTGGCTTCCATGCCGAGGCCGATCAAATCGTCGGACTGAAAAGCATCCAGGGCCTGTTGTCGCGTGATCCCCATAGCATTAGTTTACCTGCTCGGCGCCGATGCGCGCCTGCAAACCGCAGTGTTTCCGAAGCTGCCGATGCGATCGCGGTTTGCAGGCGATCACCAACTGCGGCGGTATCACCGGGTCGGCGGCTTATCTTTTCCCGCGGCATCTGGCGCGCTTTCTTCCGGATGGGATGAGGAATCCGCAAGTGGGGATTGCGGAGGGCGCGACATCGCCGGCGCCGGCGGCTTCTTTCTGCGCTCCATCCTGCGAATGTCGTCTGGATTGGAGACGCCGAAAATGGAAAGCACGCGGCCCATCTTGTTGAAAATGCCGTCGAACATTTGCATTTTCTCCTTGTTCCGTTAGTTTATATGCTGTATTCAACATAAATCTCAGATCCTGGCATCTGAACAAAATATGCGAATTTTTTCTCTCAAAAAAACCGTATTCCTTCCGACTTTCGTGGAGAATTCCATTGCCATCGCTCTATTCTTATTGATTGGTTTGGCTCCGGCCCTTGCTACCCCTAAAAGCAAAAAGCCCGTGTCAAAGCCCGTGTCAAAGTCAGCGCCCAAGGCGTCTGCCAAGGCCCAACCGGATGTCCTCGTTTTTTTGAATGGCGACAGGATCACGGGAAATCTTGTCAAGGCCGATGGCGCCAACATTTACTTTGCCACCGACGAGGCCGGTCAAGTGACGGTGCCATGGGCAAAAATTAAAAGCTTCGAGACGTCCAAGCGGTTTGCTGTGCTCACTAAAAACAAGACGGCACAACGCAAACATAGCAACCCCTCAATTCCTGTCGGGAGTTTGCAGTTGAATGGAAAGATGTTGACGATTGCCGACAACAACACAAGCCAAAATGTCCCCGTCAGCGACATCAGCTATGTAATCGATGACGCAACTTATGAAAAGAATGTAGCGCATAAACAGGGATTGTTGCACGGAATCTCAGGTTCCGTGACGGAAGGCTACAGCCAGGTCAACTCTACCTTCAGCACAACGACCATCACTTCCGCCGTCAACCTTACACGCATTGTTCCAGCGGTCCCGTGGATGAAGCCGGGCCGCCGCACGCTCCTCAATTTTTCCAATGCATACTCGACTTTTACACAGTCCCCCAACCCAACGGCAGTCACCAATATTCTCCTCGGCAGCCTGGAAGAAGATGAGTATTTGAAACCTAGATTTTATGTCCTCGAACAGGCGATCTACAACATCAATTCCGTCGAAGGTTTGGCGGAAGTGATGGTCGT
>JAJZDO010000008.1 GCA_021805955.1 Acidobacteriota bacterium | reverse complement strand
TAACGATGTTGTCGATCTGCGTGCCGACACGTCCAAGATCTTCCGTACGCGGCATGATGTAGACGTCAAACACGCGCCGCAGCTGATAGTGATCGACGACCGTCGGGGTATTGATGTACCTCACGGTCGCCACAGAAGAGAGCGGGATCACCTGGTCATGGGGAGCAATCGCCTGGCCCATCGTTTCGGAGCCGCCTCGCGGAACGTGGGTGACCACCCGGTTCGAACGCAATGGAATCTGTTCGAAATCCGTCAGTGTTTGAATCTGGCTGTCGTAATACTGCACGGTCAGCATGTAGTTGTTTCCGGATTTTGGGTCGATCCAGTAACTGGGCGCGATTTGGCCATTTGACGTGAGAGCGGTGATGACGCCATCCACCACATTTTTTTCCGTCAAGCCCTGAAATGCTGCTTCTTCGCGGTTTACATTCAACTGCAGGCCCGGATAGTCGATGTCCTGCGGAATCAGCACGTCGCTTACGCGGTGCAGCGCCCGGGCTTTGATGGCGATCTGTTCGGCAATGGCATAGCCCGCCTTCAAATCCATGGTGCCCACGCGGATATCGAACGGCGCCGGCTTGCCCTGGTTGACCACGGAGTCCACCAGGCCGCCGGTCTGGAAGTAGGTCTGCACCTCCGGCATCTGCTTTTGCAATTGCCGCCGGACCCGCGCCATGTAAACGAAGCTGCTTAACTGGTGATCCTCTTTCAGGCTCACCTGCACGAACCCGTTATCCATGGCCGTGTTGGTGGTGTAGATGGCAGAGAGATCGGGATATACGCCGATGTTTGAAACGATCATGTTCAGATCGGCCGGCGGCACTTCCTGGCGGATGACGTTTTCAATCCGTGATGCGTAGTGGTCGGTCAGCTCCAGGCGCGTACCCGCAGGCGCCTTGAAGTTAATGACAAACTGGCCAGGGTCAGTGCGCGGAAAGAAGGCCAGATTGAGAAATGGATACAGTGACAGGCTGATAACGACGAAGAGTGTGAACGCGATGGTCGTAACCACCGGGCGATCCAGACACGTCTGAATCCCTTTGTCGTATTTTGACTGGACATACATGAAGCCTTGATTGAAACGGGCCACGACATACTGGAACGGTGACAGCTTGCGATGATTCGCCGCATTCTCCGCGTTGCGATGCTCGACGTCCAGCACCACAGGTTCGACCGTTACATCGTGCGCCTCCTGCGCTTCATGGGAGCCGGCGTGGCCCTCGACCGTGATGAACTTCGCGCAGAAGAGCGGCACAACCGTCATCGCGACCACGTATGAGGCGGCCATTGCGAGCACGACGCCCAGTGCCAGTGCGGTGAACAGGTACTTGCTGACACCGGCCAGCAACACAACCGGGAAGAACACAATGGAGGTGGAAACGGTTGCCGCCAGCACTGCGAGCTGCACCTCTTTGCCGCCCTGTTCGGCGGCCACCATCGGCTCCTCACCCATTTCCATGTGCCGGAAGATGTTTTCCAGCACGACGACGGAGTTGTCAATCAGACGGGAGAGAGCCAGCGCCAGACCGCCGAGCACCATCGTATTGATCGTGCCCCCAAGTCCGTTGAGCAGAAGGAAGGCGGTCAGCGTCGATATTGGAATCGACAGCATGACGGCCACCGTTGCGCGCAGGTTGCCGAGGAACAACAGAATCATGATGGCGGTCAGCAGGAGTCCAATGCCGCCTTCACGGATGACGTTATCGACGGCGATCTTTACGAAAACGGACTGATCGAAGACGACTTTTGCTTTCAACTGGGGCGGAACGTCCAGCAGATGTTTCACGCGCCGCCGGATACCATTGACAATCGTGATGGTGTTGCTGCCGCCCCCCTGCTTGAAGATGGGCAGGTAGACGGACCGCTCGCCATTGACGCGGACGACGTTATATTGCAGCTGGCCGCCATCTTCCGCATGGCCCACGTCGCCTACCAGAATGACGGAGTTGCCGTCGGCCTTCAGCGGGATTTGGTTGGCATCGGATGGCCGCAGCACCTGGCTGTTGGCGTAGATGTTGTAGTCCTTCGGCCCAATGCGAACGTCGCCCGCCGGAAGAATCAGGTTGGAGTCGTTGACGGCCTTGTAGACCTCGTTGATGCTCAGGCCGGTCGCCTGCAGCTTCAGCGGATCGACATACACCATCACCTGGCGGTAAGTTCCGCCATACGGCTGGGGAACCGACGCGCCCTTGACGCTGGCCACCTGGTCGCGAATTTCAAACTGCGCATAGTCCTTGAGCTGCGTCTGGTTCAGGCCCTTACCTTCGACGGTGATCAGACACACCGGCAGGTTGGAAGCGTCAAAGGACAGGACGACGGGCGGCAGCGTGCCCGGGGGAAGACGGCGCAGGTCGGCCATCGCGAGATTGGAGATGTTGCTGACGTCGGCGTTCGGGTCAGTTCCTGGATGGAAGTAGACCTTGATCAGACTGACGCCGGTCATCGACCGGGACTCAATATGATCGATGCCGCTGCCGAGCGTGAAGAAGCGTTCGAACGTGTCTGTAATATCCGCTTCAATCTGTTCTGGCGGCATGCCAGAGTAAAACGTGGCC
>JAJZDO010000680.1 GCA_021805955.1 Acidobacteriota bacterium | reverse complement strand
GGGCCGCATGAACGGGACCAGAAGATATCCGCCGGCAGTTGCGGGCAGCTCCGTGATGTGCCGCATCTGGATCACTCCCGGCACGTCGACGCGCGCAGCGACAATTTGATGCACAGTATCGATGACGGTCAGCTCCGACACCGGCGGCTGATCGACCGGCGCGACGCGAGCCAGCAGATTCGTAACGTAGACGCGGCCACCGTCTCGCGAAAGAGTGACGTATTCCGGATAATGCCCAGCGTCGAGCCGCTTGAATTCCCTCCCGGACTTCAGGTCCACGAGCGAGATGTCATCGCCCAGGGTGTTGGCCACGTACAGCACGTTTCCAGTCCGGTCTGTAGTCAGCCCGACAGGCCCCCATCCGGCGGGAAGGGTGCGACGAACCTGGAAAGTCTCCGCATAGATTTCCGTGACATCATTGCTATCTTCATTGGAAACATACAGGGTTTTTCCGTCGGGAGACAATGCGATTCCTCTTGGCATCCTGCCCACGTGAACGCGCCGCTCGACCTTCTGCGAGCGGGTGTCCACGGCCAGCACCAGGTCGCTGTCCTCGCAGGCGATATACAACCAGCGGCCATCCTCGGAAAGCGTCATGGCCACCGGACTCAGATACTGTGCTCGTGGGATGTAGCTGCCGGAATCCGTGCCGGTTGTCTGGGGAGCGGCACTGGCAACCGAGGGTCGCCCCAGGATCGTCATGACCGCGACCAGGGCGAAAGCTGCGATGCCTGCAAGCAGTTTGCCCAGGTGTCTGCCCCGGATGGCCGGACTCGCGGAACGGACCTTCATGGCGTCTTCCTGCCTCCGGTTGTCCCGGCGCTACTGGCGGACTCCGGCTCGGTCACAGTCAGGATTTGGTCGGCGCGAATGTTCTTCAGTGTCTGGACCGTCCCGCTGGGCCAGTGGATGATCAGCGTATCGACTTCGGTGTACGGCCCCAAGCCGAAATGCGGCCGGGGATCGCTCTGAGAAAGGTAGCCGCTTTCCGAAGTCGATTGGACGAACTGGCGCAGCGATCCAGCCACCGCCTCCAGACTCGCGCCGTAGCCATCCCGATTGCTGCGCGTCCCCACGAGTTTGACGGTCAGCCAATGGTTTCGCTTTCCCGGCGGCGGCGTGTTGTGCAGCAGAATGCCCTTGCCGCCAAGGGTGGTTACAAACGCGTCGATGTAGCCGTCGTTGTCATAGTCTGCGAAGCAGGCTCCGCGCCCGACAATTTGCTCCCGAAAGAAATCTCCGGCGTGCAGGGAGACATCGGTGAATGTTCCATCGCCGTTGTTGCGCAGCAGGGAACTGGGCATGGGAACCAGCCAGACCATCCCGCCATTCACGATGAAGAGGTCTTTCCATCCATCGTTATCGAAGTCGAAAAAGCCATCCCCCCAGCCGACAAACTGGCCCGAGACCGCTCCCACCCCGGAGGCATTGGTCACATCCTGAAACGCGCCTCCCGCTTTGCCGGGATTCTGGTAGAAGCGATGGAAGTGGGCGTCGGAGACAAACAGATCCTGCCATCCGTCGTTGTTATAGTCGCCAAAGATGGGACCCATGGCGGTGGATGCTTCGCCGTTTTGTCCGTAGGCGACATACAAATCGGAAGCGACATCGGTGAAGGTCCCGTTGTGGTTGTTGTGGTAGAGAAAGCTTGGCATCGTATCGTTGGCGATGTAGATATCCGGCCATCCGTCGTTGTCGTAGTCTCCGACCGTGATCCCCATGGCACGACCCGGCTGGCTGGCAATCCCGGAGGACTTCGATACATCGGTAAAGGCGCCGTCTCCGTTGTTATGAAACAGCCGGTTGGTCTCCGGCGCGTAGCCGAGCGGACCGGGATAATGTTGCGCGGTGTAATACTGTCGATAATTTGGATCGAACTTCAGATAATTGCCGACGAAAAGATCCAGCTTGCCGTCGCGGTCGTAATCGACAAAAGCTGCGCCAGTGCCGAAGAATGGATTTTGTACGCCCGCTTTTTCCGTAACGTCAGTAAAAGTTCCATTGCCGTTGTTGTGGTAAAGAATTGCGGAATTGTAGTTGGTTATATACAAGTCTTCGTTTCCATCATTGTCGAAATCCCCCGCGGTCACGCCGACGCCGAAACCTTTCCCGGAGACTCCAGCCTGGGCCGTGACATCGGTGAAGGTGCCGTCGCCATTGTTCCGGTACAGGTGGTTGGTGGCGTTCATGCCATCGGGCGCGGAGTGGTCGGTAAGGTCGGCGATATATCGGCCATTGACTACGTAAAGATCGAGGAGTCCGTCGTTGTTGTAGTCAATCCAGGCGCATCCGGTGCCAGCTCCTTCCTGGATTGAACTCAGGTCTTTTTCGCCGAATGAGCCCTGGAAATGGATCCCTGCCTTCTGGGTCACGTCTTCAAACTGCGGCAGGGGAGATTGCGCAGTGGCGGGCGCTAAACCAGCGGTCTGCCCGCAGAGACCGAAGACCGCCATCAGCAACACAAGCGGCGTTGCTATGGCAATCCTTTGTGCGAGCGGGCGCGGGGAATTTCTCATGGTGTTCTCATGGGTGCCGGCGCGTAGCCGAGCGGACCG
>JAJZDO010000137.1 GCA_021805955.1 Acidobacteriota bacterium | reverse complement strand
CCTGCCGGAAGCAACGGGGTTCGTCATCCAGAGGTGGACTGGGGACCGTCGCAAGCCACTACGCGACTACCTTCCCTACTTCACCCACATGCGTCTCGGCAGAAGCCCCCCACACAAGGGGTAGCGCCGAGAATGCGGTGTAACACGCTGATAATCATGAGGATGAATCCATGCAGGGGTAGCCATCAATCAATTTAGTCTTACCTGGCTACAGTCGACAGGGTGGCCGAAATGAGCAACTCGGAAATCATTTTTGAGGACACTGTCCACAGTAGACAGAAGGTGCATCACAGGCGCAATTTGCGTCAGAGCAGATTCTGTCCACTGTGGACAGGGTCTAGGGTTGTGTCTACAGTAGACAACTTGTTGGAAGTCGAAGCAGCGCATCTGCGGATTGGACCTGCCACCTGTAGTTTGGTTGTCAGCATCCACGGCAGGATGGAAGGTTGGGGTTAGTTGGGATGGAAAGCGATGAAGCCCATCACCATCAGAAAGCGGAAGCCGAAGGAGCCTGCGCTGTCCGAGGCTGCCCCGGCAGTTGAGTCGGAGAGGCGCACTCCAATGCCCAGCCAAGATTCGGCTGCGCGCGACGAAGAATTGGGCGGTGAGATTCGTTCGATCAGGTTGTGCCGATTCAGTCCGAGGAGTTGCTTCCATGCGGCCATATGCCGCGAGCGTTTTCCGGTTGAGAAGGAAAACCAGCGAATGTCCTTTCGTGCGATGCCGAGGCATGTAAGGAACTCAATGTACTGACGGGCTTCGTCAGCAGATTCCGGATGCAGGAAGACGACGATTGAGCGGTTATACCAGACGCGATGAGCAAAACTATCGAGCGCAGCGTGAGCCAACTCAGGCTGCTGTTGGACGAGATTTTCAAGCTGAGGCGCAAAGCGATCCACGACCTGTTCATCCGCACGAGTCAAAGGGCCACGCGGACATGAAACATCCGATTCACACCATCGATCAGAAGCTGAAGTTGGAGGCACTTCCATGCGATGACGCAGGCCCGCCCCGGATCGTAGTCCGGCCAGATAGTGCGCGTTGTGCATGAAGCGGTTCGTCTCTTCTGGGCTGATACCAGCCTGCTGCTGGATTTCCTGAATCGGTCGTATGCCTTTCTGCGCTTCGCGAAGAAACTCGAATGCCGTCCGAATGCGACTTTTCGGCTGGTCGCCGGGCAGCACGGAAATATCAGACTCATCGTCAAGAGGATGATTTTGATGTCTCTTTTCAAAGAGCTTGGAAGGCACCGCCATGCGTGCGCCATCCGCCTTCCAGCGTTGAATGGTCGCGCGCGACATTCCACTGGCGTGAATGATCGAGCTTTCGTTTGACCGCATGATCTCCGAACGTTCCAGGTAGGCCGCCTGCATCCAGTCGGCAAAATGAACGTAGTGCTCCATGCTGGTCGCGGGATTGCCGTGTCCGAGCATCTGCGCCAGAAGATAGCTGTGTTTCCGCGTTGCACGCTCGTGCATCTGGAGTTGGCCACGCAGCACAGAGGATTGACGAAGCCATTCTGTCGTCAAGCGGAGATGCGGAAACAGGTCCGGTGGATTACCCATATCCGCAAGCATCAGCCGCAACCAGGTCCAGCTTGCAAAGCTGTGGCGCAGCTGATGAAAGTGCATGGAGTCATCTCCGGTAACGCGCTGCAGAATTGCGTTGATCTCCTGGAAAATGGATTGCGGAACGACATCATAGTCTCTGGATGTTCCACCAAATAGAAAGCAGTTTGTAGCGGATCCAAGTCCGGAGCACCGTTGCTCGCGCCAGGTGAGAACCTCCTGGAGCTCAGCCTCGGGCAGGAAAAAGCGAAGCGGGATTCGGCGCCTTGCATTTCGGCTTTTGAGCTTGATGTCGCCAAAGGGTCGGATCGTGAGGATCATATTCCCTTCAGGATGAATATCCTCAACCAGACGAAACAACGCTTCGAGTCTTCGCAGCCCACAACGGAATCCCAGAATGACCAGAATTCTCGCTATACTTCTGCATTCCGGATACCGGCTCTCAGGCCATCCCGTATCGATTGCGCTCAGGATTGCATAGTAATCTTCAAGCGTGATCGGGTTGGCATCGACTGGGACCAGACCCTTATGCGCGGTCATATACATCTTGCTTTCGACTGCGTCCTTCTGGTGCCGCGCCATGAGAAAACGGTGAAATTCAGCGATCTCGCGAGCAAGCCGACTTCGTTCTTTGGCGACAACTGGCAAGGCGTCGTCGATCTTCGCATTCCCTTCGAGTGCTCCAAGACTTTCAATCATCTCGCCGTAGGCCAGTTCGAGCTGTTCGGCGTCGAGCGTCGCAGGATCGACCAAGCCGATCGTCGCCCCAATCGCAAGACCGAAGTGAAATACCTGCCTCTTTACGGATTTCGGCGCACGCACCTTGCCGGCTGAAGTTCGTACATCCAGCATCCATCCCGTCCATTCGGCCAAGCGGCGAACCAGCGGGTTTGTCTTCTGGTCTTTGTCCAGGCTTGCCAGATCGTTACGCAGTCCGTTGAAGTCCGTCGAAGGGAGATCTGCGCGAAACTTTATCATCCATTCCGGCTCA
>JAJZDO010000892.1 GCA_021805955.1 Acidobacteriota bacterium | reverse complement strand
GTCCGAATATTCGATCGGAGATAACGGTGGACTCGCAGCGGTGTCCAGTATTGCTACTTCGACCGACAGTTCACCGGCAGCGCTGACGATGGATAGGAGCGGAAAATATGTCGTGTCCACATCCAGGGGCGCGGTTCCAAATCTGACGGAACGTTCGATTCAATAGAACGGTGCAGCATCGAGACCCCGTTGCGCGAGAAATGCGGACAGGACGGCGGGCAGAGTCGTACGAGAAGCGAAACAGATGAGTAAAATGAGGTATGGCTTCGCCGAGACAACGGACTCGATCGATTGTAAATTCCAGAAACGCATGGGTGGGTAGCGCACTTTTGGCTGCAATTGTTCTGATTGGAACGACGGGGTGCAGCAGTTTTTTTGTTCCTCTGTGTCAGGAATACAACACTTGCAGTAGCGGCGGTGGCACCGGTGGCAGCGGTAGCGGAACCTATAGCTCCTACGCGTATGTAGCCAACGCAACTTTGGGAACGTTGGCAGGTATTCCAGTTCCGAAAGCGACATTCACTACGTTGACGGGTTCAAGCTATACCCTTGGCACGACACCGAGCGCACTGGCCGCCACACCGAAGGGGACCTTTCTGTACCTGGCGACGCTTGCGGGCCCAGTTTTTGTATATGCGATTGGCACCAACGGGACTTTAACTCTTGGCAACAATGGTGCTCAAGTCACGTCGACGTTGGTTCCGACCTGGATGACCGTGGATCCTAGCGGAAACTGGTTGTTCATGGTGTCGAGCAGCTCAAACCAATTGTTGATCTTCCAGATCAACACCTTCAACGGCACGCTCACGCAGACCAGCCAGGGCACAATTGCACTGGATGCCGGCAATCCCACTCAGGTGTATGTCACGCCGAACGACCAATATGTGTATGTCGGCCTGGGGCTCGGCGGTATGGATGGATTTACGTTCAACAGTTCGACCGGAGTGGTCAGCAACCAGATCCATCTGGCAACGCTTGGCGCGGCCTCCGATAACGCGATTGCCTCCGACAACAATTCTGCTTATTTGTTTGTTGGCGAAGCGGGCAAGGGCATTCGCGTGTTGACGATTGGGACGGGTGGCGCGCTGAAAGAGGTTACCGGCTCACCGTTTGCTTCGCAACTCGGTCCTCAGTCCATTGTGGTGGATTCAACGAATACCTACGTGTATGTCGCGAATCGCACCGCCAACGTCATCACCGGGTACACGCTGGGAACCGGCGGCACGCTGACTCAGCTTCCCAACTCGCCGTTTACCACGGGTTCGCAGCCGACTGTGATGTCGCTCGATTCCACCGGCAAGTATTTGTTTGTGGTGAATTTTGGAGGGTCGCCGGATATGCAGGTTTTCAGCTTCGACGCGACAACTGCGGGCAAGCTAGACCCCGTCACTTCTGTTGCAACCGGAACCGATCCTGCGGGCGCTGTCGCGTTGTCCGTGGTTCCGTAATGGCACGCAAGGGGAACATAGCCGCTCGGATGGATGCGCAATGCGCGTAAACTGAGATTTCTGCCTCTGTATATTTATGTCGGATTTCTCTCTGCAAAGTTTGCCTTCCCTCAATTCGCAGCGACTGTCCAGATTGACTCGGAATGCGCCTATTTCATGTGCGGCAATCGGGGCCGCACTGCTCTTGAGCGTGGTCTCGTTTCTGTCCGGATGCAGCCATCTCCGGCCATCTTCATCGGCGGAGCATGTGTATGTTTCCGTCAAGAAGATGTATTTGCGCGATCGGGTCGCCGTGGTGGCCAATCGAGTGGCAGAAGTGAAAAATGGCGAGCGGTTGACAGTGCTGCAGCAGATCCCGCGATTCATGAAGGTGAAAACGCCGGATGGCGCAGTGGGATGGATCGAGGACCACGCCGTCATCGATCAGAGTGAATACGACGCGTTTCAAAATCTGGCGAAGCAGCACGCGAGCCAAACGCCAGTCGCGACAGCCGTTCTTTACAACGAGCTGTATATGCACCTGACGCCAGGCAGGAGTACACAGCGATTCACCTTGTTGGCGCCGAATACGAAAGTTGCGATGCTGGAACGTGCGTCTGTTCCCAGGTATGCGGCCGGCGGTGTGCTCGGCTTGCCGGCAGCTCCTGCGAAAACCGCGTCCGCGCGCCGCGGCAAAGTTCAAAAGGAAGGCTTTGAGTCGCGGTTTGCTCCCGCAGTCCCCATGGAAGACTGGTGGCTGGCTCGCGACAATGCGGGACACACGGGATGGATGCTGGCACGCGATTTCCAGGTGGATGTGCCGGAGGATGTGGCCCAATATGCGGAAAATGAGCGCATGGTCGGGGCATATATTCTGCGTACCGTCCCTGATCCGGATTCCGGCAAGCCCAATGGGCAGGTGCCGGAATATTTGACGGTGCTAACGCCGTATAAGCAAGGGTTGCCGTACGACTTTGACCAGGTGCGGGTGTTCACCTGGGACACGCATCGTCATCGCTATGGCACGGCCTTTCGCGAGCATGATATTCTCGGATTTTTCCCGGTGAAAGTGGTGCCCGTCGATGCGAACAACCCGAACGGTCCGGAGCAGACGTTCAGCTTCCAGGTGGCAG
>JAJZDO010000061.1 GCA_021805955.1 Acidobacteriota bacterium | reverse complement strand
TTGCAAATGACCATTTGTTGCAGGTGATATTGCCAGGCATCGGACCTTGTGGTGCGCCGCGTGAACGGTCGTCGCGTGACGGTTACGAATTCGCCGTAGCGATTTTTTTGTGTATATGTTTTGGTGGGGACCATGATGTGCATCTGTTCGCCAGGCTTCCAGATGGCCCTGGCAAATTCATGGGAGTAAAGCAGCGCGATGTAGCGACTTTGTTGTGTCAGAATGCGGATGGCTTCGCCTGGACCCGGCCATTGCGGATCGATGTAGACCTGATACCAGCTTTGAAAATCGAATCCGTTGGCCTGCGCGAGCTTCAGTCCCATGACCAGAATTTCGATTCGCTTCATCGTGGAGTCACCAAGTGGGTTTGATTTGCATCTGTTGCTGACATCTGCTGTGGAAAAGCGCGTTTGAGTTAATACTACTGAATCTGTGCTCGCCATTTGCTTTGCCGTTCGTTTTAAGATGAGTGCAGATGGTTCGAGATCATGAGCACCCTATATCAGCGAGTTCGTACCTCCTGCGAGCAAGCACTTGTTTCGGATGGATGCTGCTGTTGTGCGCAGCAGCGCATGGCGCGTTCGCGCAGATTCACAGCGACCCACTGAACCAGAATCCAGAGGTGAGCACCGCCTTTCAGCACTTTTACAATCTGGATTATCCGGCTTGCATCGCAACGATGGAGACGGTGAAAGCGCAGCACCCTGACGATCCGGAGGCAACGACGCTGCTGCTTGAAGCTGTGGTTTTTCAGGAACTCTATCGCCAGGATCTGCTGGATACTACCTTCTATGCAACGGACGGATTTCTGACAGGAAAACATCCTACGCCAGAGAATGCAGCCGTCCGAAGTCGCATTTTTTCTTTGGAAGATGAGGTGGAGCGCGAATCTGATGCGAGGTTGCAGAAGAACCCACGCGATGTGGACGCGCTGTATGCGCGCGGGTGGGCGCGGAGTCTTCGCTCGACATATATTGCCATGGTGGAGCGGTCGTTTGGTACGGCGTTTCATCTGGCTCTGCAAGCGCACAGCGATGAGGCGCGTGTGTTGCAGATGGATCCGAACTATGTGGATGCTGAACTGGTGGTGGGTACCTATCAGTATGTAATTGGCGCGCTGCCGTTTGCTTTCAAGCTGATCTTCGGGTTTGCCGGTATTACTGGGTCGAAGTCGCGTGGGATGCAGTTATTGCAGGACGATGCTGCACGTGGCCCGATGACCCGCGTGGAAGCGGCGACGGTGATCGCGCTTTTTCTGCGTCGGGAAGGGAAGTACGCGCAGGCTATTACGGTGGTGCAGTCACTGGAGTCGCGATATCCGCATGATTTCCTTTTTGCTTTGGAGGAGGCAAATCTGCGCAAGGATGCCGGGCAAGGGATGGTGGCTGTAGCAGCGTATGAAAAGCTGGTGGCGGAAGCGGACGATCCGAAATATTTCCCTTCAGCTCATGTGGAACTGGCGTATTTCGGACTGGGCGAAGCGCTGAAGGGGCAACGGCACTTTACGCAAGCTGCCGCTGCGTATGAACACGGCGCATGGCTGCCTGCGACGGGTGCGGAACTGAAGCGGCGTTCGCTGGTGGCCGCCGGTAAGGCGCGGGATTTGGCAGGGGAGCGATCACTTGCTATTCGCGACTATCAGGCGGCCATCGACAACGGCGGTCCGGATACGACGCAGGGGCAGATGGCTCGACGGCTGTTGCGCTCGGCGTATCACGAGTAATCCTGTCAGGATGGTGGGAAGCGGGGCAAGGAACTTCTGAGGCTCGATCTTCGTATGCTCTGGTTGTCGGGAGTGCCGACTTGAAAAGGAGGGTTTGCGATGAACAACTTTTGCAGTGCCTGCGGTTCTTCGGTTCCTGCTGATGCTCGTTTCTGCCCTGCATGCGGAGTGGGTACCCGCTTTTCGCAGCCAGCAACGGCAACGCGCCAGCTTTTTCGCCCGCTGTATGATCGCCGCATTGCGGGTGTCTGTGCTGCGATGAGCCGAGCGTGGGGCTGGGATATCGGCCTGCTTCGCGTCTTGACGGTCATTTGTGGCATCTTTCTTTTTCCGTTGACGGAGATTGTCTATCTCGCCTGCTGGATTGGGATTCCGGAAGAGCTGCTAGCTCCACCACTGTTATAACCGGGATGGAAATAGCCGCCAGATTCCGAGGGGAAGCTGAGGATGCCATTCACGGCTCTGCTATTGTCTAGAAGAAGCATCTTGATTTTTATGATTCACATATAGGCAAAAGACGTGGCGCACGCATCAGGATTGCACGAATCAGGATTGCACGAATCAGGCTTGGCATCTTCCCGGCCATTTCACTACAAAAGCATCTCCAAGCACGGCGCGGAGCTGCACTGTGGTTCTGTGCGGCTGGCTTCGCTGGCTGCGCGATTTGGCACGCCGCTTTATGTGTATAGCGCAGACCACATGTTGGAGCGGCTGACGCTCTTTGAGAGCGCGTTGTCAGGTCGCGACCATTTGCTTTGCTACGCGGTCAAGGCCAACTCTGCCTTGGCACTGCTGCGACTTTTTGCAGCGCATGGAGCGGGGTTTGACATTGTCTCCGAA
>JAJZDO010000034.1 GCA_021805955.1 Acidobacteriota bacterium | reverse complement strand
GTTGTTCCACAAAGGCAAAAGTCAAAAGGCTGGATGATTCTTACTGCTGCGCTGGAACTCAAGCGGAATCAAGTGACGCACTTCTATTCCCGCAAAAAGGACACAAACGAGATGATCCGAATGGCTGATACGCTTCGCTCTCAGTATCGGTCGTATCGAACGGTCTACCTCTCATGGGATGCGGCATCGTGGCATGTCTCAAAACGACTGCTTGAGCACCTCGAAGCACTAAATTTGGAAGCTTCCGTCCAGGGATTTCCGGTCGTAAGGATTGCTCCGCTTCCGGCGGGAGCGCAATTTCTCAACGTTATTGAATCAGTATTCAGCGGTATGGCAAGAGCAATCATTCACAACAGCGACTACGACTCCCCTGAAACGGCAAAGAGCGCGATCGATCGCTACTTCGCGGATCGTAATGCTCACTTCGCCGAACATCCGAAGCGAGCAGGACAGAAGATTTGGGGGAAAGAACGTGTTCCCAGCATCTTCGCGGAATCGAATAATTGCAAAGACCCAAACTATCAAAATCTGTACTGACGATGTGGCTAGGAAATTCCAATCGGTCGGAGCATTCAGATGTTTGTAGTCTTATTCGATACCCTTTGACTCATCCCAACTGAATCCCTCTCGTTTTACGGTAGGCTTCTCTTCCAGCGGCAAAACCGTCTGCACAGCCTTCTTAGGTTCAGGAGATTTTGCTGGAGCGGGAGTCTTCACTGCATCAGCCTTGCGCGGCAGCGGCTGACCTCTCATCCGCTCCAGAAACTCCGGCTGTTTGCTCTCTTTCTTTGCCAACCGGAACTTTGCGGCGACAACATGATTCTCCAACTTGATGAAGCCCGTAAGGGGAGCAAGTCCGGCAATCTCGGAGGCCATGACGAGCGGTTTCGTGGCAATCTCCATCGCAAAGCTCTTCTTTGAGTGCAGCAATCCCATGCTGCGAGATTCCTTCAGCCGCTCTACTTCGATCTCGCCGATACTGTCGGAAATCCACTTGGCAGCGCGAGGCTCGGAAGTCTTCAGAAATATCTTCGTCGCAGGCTGCGAAAGCATGGCCTCGGCGTCCTGTCCGTACCGCTTCTCCATCTGACTGCGTCCCTGCAAGCTGAGCACGACCGGATTACCGTACTTGCGGTTTTCTGTCACAGCCGTATGAAGCTGCGGAAGTTTGTTTAGGCTGGCCAGTTCATCGAGCACGAACCAGACGGGCTTTGCGGGATTCGCGCATGGTTCCATCATGCGGAGGATAAACAGGTCGAGCCATGCTGCGTGCAGCGGCAGCACCTTCTCCCGGTAGGCGGCGGATGAAGTCAGAAATACCCAGCGCGTGCGCTGGAACCGCCAATCGCCGGTTGTAAAGCTAGGAGTTGCATGATGTGGCCGCGGTATCAGCTCCAGGCTGTCCGCGATGAGATTCAGGCTGGAGAGCACACCGGCCCGCTGCGCGGGCGCGCCGGGATCGAGAAGCGCGGCGTGCGGTGTCCCTTCCAAACGGCGCATGATCTCCGCCGGATCGCTCATCGACTTTAATAGCTGGTGGACATGTGGACTCAAACGCAGCAGATGAGCCAGCACCCTGCGCGGCGCGGTCGTGAAGAAGTCCTTCTCGTATTCCTTTTCCGGCAGCATCGCAGCAGCGATGGCCGTCGCAATCTCCGATGCATCGATCTCATTCGGCAGGTTCCACCACGGACAACGGCGGTCCAGCGGATTGAGCAAAAGGTCGCCACGCTCGGGATTGTAAAACTCGCCCAGGAAGTCCATCGCCGGGTCATAGACGATGGCGGATTCTCCCCGGTCTTGTACCTGTCGCAGCAGTTGCCGGATGGCCGAACTTTTGCCGGAACCTGTGTCGCCCATCAGCAGGATGTGGCTGGCCTCCAGGCGGCGGGGAATCTGGAAGCTGGTGGCTGGAAGGTATCGGCTGAAAGCACCTTCGCGCTCCATCTGGAAGCGGATACCGCCGTCGCCGGAGCCGCGCAGCGCGGCCAGAAGTTCCGGGCCTTTGGTGCGCCGTCCGTGCCGCTGCTCGTGCTTCCGGCTGATGCGCAGTTTATGGCCGAAGAACAGCCACAGTAGATAGAGGGAAAGCACCAAAGCTGTCAGGTAGAGAATGGGACGAAGGAAGATCAGCCACGCGCTGTCACCGTCGTAGATAGTGTCCCGAAGATACGCTTTTAGTTCCGCTGCCCGGACCTTGCTATCCGGCAGAATCGTCATCCCACGCCAGCCCTCGGCAATGGCTTTCGGACTCAATGCGAACCGTTCTTTCGGGTCGGAACTCTTGACTGCATCCTCCGGCAGTAACGGCTCCGGCCTCCGTCCGGGAGCCGTCTTTTCGACGTACCGAACGGTGGTCAGGGCACCGGGATATGGACTCAGCGTGGAGCACGCAGCGTACGTTCCAAGGTAGAAATTCTGGACGGGATTCATCGTCCAGCCGAGCCAAAGCGTGCCGGGAACGATCACTAAAAATGGCCCCAGCACGAAGAGCAAGACCAGCCACAGAAGCCACCGGCCCCGGCTGGGAAAGCGCATGGCTCCGGCGCTCACTCCATGGCCTGT
>JAJZDO010000651.1 GCA_021805955.1 Acidobacteriota bacterium | reverse complement strand
GACACACTGGCCTTCCGTTCCAACGGCGCAATTCCATGTGTCCCCGAGCGGCTGATTCATTGGGGAACCGCTTGAAAAAGGCGTAAGCACTGATCGTCGATCTGCTCATGTGCTCATTCTAGATAGGCTAGCTCAGGGAGTAAAGTATATAATTCCCATAAAAAATGGATCGCGCCAGGATGCCCCAGGAACGATCCGCGAGGCCTGAGTGATTGTTTTCCATCCCGCAAATTTCTCCCTTTCGCCATACATTCGGAGTTTTTCCGCAGCCTGTTTAGCCCCTGAGTGCTGCTGTTCAAATCACTTCCATGAATCGAATTGTTGAATGAACTTCAGACCCAGGACACCGGAGCATTTTCACTATTGGCGTAGACCGAAGCGGCGATGTGGACGCAGCTTTTCCGTCAGGAAAAGCTGCTCTTCCTTGAACTTCGAGAGTTCACAGTAACAGTGAAAATGCTGCTAGAACAAATCTGGGATGGTATGGAATGCGATGCGCGTCGGCGCGGCGGCGCGGGCCAGATGCATGCTGGCGAAGTAGAGCGTCTCTGTCCCGTACTTGTGGTTCAGTTGGTCCATCGTCGCGGCCAGTTGGTTGCGGCTGGCTTCGCGATCGAGCGTGCTGAACAAGTTCAGCGTATGCAGCGCGTCCGGCACCAGGTCGATTAGCGTTACGCTCACCAGGAATGGCTTTTCATACAACGCGCCCACCGGACGCATCGACCACAATTTTCGCAGGCCTTCAATCAGCGTTTGTGAATCCTGGCATTCCACCAGCCGCAACTGCCCGCTCCACGCCTGCTGCGGAATTCCCGACCCGTGTTTTCCGCTCGCGGCTTGTTTCGGCACCGTGAATCGCAAGGAAAGCGCGATGCCCGCAGCCCACAGGTTTTGCGTCCGCAGCCGCATCGCCGCTTTATGCAGCAATTTGTGCGCAATGGCGTATGCGCCTTCGGGGGTGCGAAATTCCGGCGGCAGAACATGCTGGTGCCCGACGGACTTTGCATGTTCCAGCTCCGCATCATGGAAATCCTGTCCGCGCAGCCAATGCCACAGCCGTTCGCCCTGCACTCCGCCCCACGCCTGCCCCAACTGTTCCGCCGTCAGCGCCAGCAGGTCCGCCATGGTTTGCACGCCGTGCGTGTTCAGTCGCCGCTCCATGCGTTTGCCAATCCCAACCAGGTCGCGCAGCGTCAGCCGCAGCAATGCATGTGGCAGCAGATCCCCGGTCAGCGCGATCAGGCCATCCGGCTTTTCCATGTCGGAGGCGATCTTGGCCAGATAGCGATTTGGCGCCAGGCCAATGGAACACCGCAACGTGCTTCCCACTTGCTCTCGAATCGTCGCCTTGATGCGCCGCGCCAACTCCATCGCCGCCAGCAGCGGTTGCTCGCGCCCCACCAGCTCGCATGCCATCTCGTCGATCGAGCGCACGGAAGATACGGGGATGCAGCTTTCCACTGCCTCCACCACGCGCCGATGATAGTCGATGTACAGTTCATGGCGCGCCTCGACCAGCACCAACTCCGGACACATGCGCTTGGCTTCGCCCACCTGCGTTCCCGTCTTGACGCCGAACGCCTTCGCCTCATAACTGGCCGCAATGCAGCAAGTGGTGTCCGCCATCAACGGCACCACCGCCACAGGCCGATTGCGCAGTGTGGGCTCCGTCTCCTGCTCGACCGACGCAAAATAGGAATTCAGATCGAGAAACAGCCAGCGCACCCGCGGCACTGCGGCAGCGCTGCGCGGTTCCTCCGAATTCGGGCTGGAAAGCACGAGAGATTTCGCCAATCCTTCGCCTCCATTGTGCGCCTGAGAGTGGTAGCAGCGCAAACTCCTCGGGCACAATCTTTTCAGAGCACAGGAAAACCTCCTCCCATCCTTCAATTCGTCAAGCAAATAAAGGCTTTTCCACAAAGCATTCCTTAGATTCTTTTTTTGTTGGTTAAGTCAACCCAATTCCGTACAATGGAATCCTACTCGACAGTGGAACCTGCTCCGATACTGGAGAAAAATTTATGGCATGGGCCAACTTGGCGGCATTCGGTGGGTGGTGGCACGGTCATGAACCGGTGGTACCCCTGATTATTGGCGGCGTTAGCATTGCCATTCTGCTCGGTTGTGCCCTCGCCGGCTGGCTCTGTCCTTCCGAAAAGGAAGACTGCCTGTTCCATCGCCACGTGATGTAGAGAAAAAATTCCGCGTGCGCCGCGGATCAACTCCACATTCTCGCTGCCCCGCAACCATTCCCGACCCGCCCTCCTTACATCCATGCGTTTCATCGTGCATTCTCTTCGTCCGATGTCTTGTCGCCGCGTTTCTCTATAATCCACACTGAACGACCGTTCAAGCGAAACCCGCGCGCATCTCGTCCGAGCCCTGGAAATGCTCGCTACCAAACGCGAAAAAATCCCCCAAAAAACACGGCAACATCCCGCTGTAGGAATATTGAACAAGAGAGTTAAGCCCTGATATGGAGTGACCCTGTCAACTCCTGCGAAACTGTGGGGTTGTTTTTGTCGTTGTCGTTGCATTGGTCGTTTTCCGAGGACAGGGCGAGCAGC
>JAJZDO010001080.1 GCA_021805955.1 Acidobacteriota bacterium | reverse complement strand
CGGCGCCTTCAGTCCCGGCGGGGTGCGCCCGAACTATGCCGCGGAATTTCCTTTGCTCGTACAAGGGGCGAGTGCAAAAGAGAGCAGCTCCGGAACAAGCGCCGCTCCTCTGCACCTGCTGTGGATATCCTGCGGAACCGAGGATGGCCTCATTGCAAGTAACCGAAGGCTGGTCGCCTGGATCAAATCGCAACACGTTCCCGTCATGTCGATCGAAACGCCAGGAATGCACACCTGGATGGTATGGCGCAATAATCTGGTGCATTTTGCTCCATTGCTGTTTCAATCAAAATAGCCGACGGGAGAACAAGGATGGAGCCAAGGTGGACAAAGTAATCGCCGCAGTCGTACAGGCTGGCACGCCTGTTTTCGACACCAAGCGGACACTGGAAAAGATCGAGGCCTATTGCCAGGAGGCCGCAAGCGCCGGAGCAAAGCTGGTCGTCTTTCCGGAAGCATTTCTGGGAGGCTACCCTAAGGGGCTTGGTTTCGGCGCTCACGTGGGGTCGCGGTCCGAGGAAGGACGCGAAGAGTTTCGCCGCTACTACGAAGCAGCGATTCCGCTGGCTGGAGATGAAATCGTCCAGGTGGGCAATGTAGCCGCTCGGCATGGCATCGAACTGGTTCTGGGCATAATCGAAAAGGCCGGTGGGACTCTGTATTGCACGGCCTTGTTCTTCGGCGCCGATGGCAGCTTGCGAGGAAAGCACAGAAAATTGATGCCTACCGGCTCCGAACGGCTCATCTGGGGGACCGGAGACGGTTCTACGCTACCCGCCATCCAAACGCCTTTTGGGACCATAGGAGCGGCCATCTGCTGGGAGAATTACATGCCTTTGTTTCGCACCGCCATGTACGCAAAGGGTGTGAATCTGTGGTGTGCTCCTACGGTGGACGACAGAGACCGCTGGCAAGCGACTATGCAACATATCGCGGTGGAAGGACGATGCTTTGTTTTGAGCGCCTGCCAATACCTGCTTCGCTCCGACTGCCCAGAGGACTATCGCGCCATCCAGGGCAATGATCCGGCCACAGTGTTGATCAAGGGCGGCAGCGTGATCGTGTCACCGATGGGAACGGTGCTGGCCGGTCCCCTGCGGGATGGTGAAGGCGTGCTGACCGCGGAATTGGATATGAAGGAAGTTGTGCGTGGGAAGTACGATTTCGATGCTGTCGGCCATTACGCTCGTGCCGACGTGTTCCGCCTACTAGTCGATGAAAATCCCAAACAGGCCGTCGCCTTCGAGAAGAATCCTCTCTGAGGGGCCAGTCGAGGATTCTCCCCTTTGATTCAAAATCCCTCAGTACACGAGCGCGCGTGGTTATTGCGTCACGGCAGCGGAGTAGAACTGCGCTAGATCTCCCTTCAATTGCTTCAGAGCGTCTACATTCAGATAAATCATATGGCCGGAGGGATAGTAGCCGAACCGGATGTTCTTGCGCAGGGTGGGATCCAGTTCCATGTGGGCAATGTCGTACTCGGTCTGAAAGAATGGCGTTGCCAGGTCAAAATAACCATTGGCGGAGAAAAGCTTCAAATGCGGATTCTGCCGCATGGCCGCTCCTAAGTCCAGAGCTACGTCGGGCACTAGCTCGCGCCCGTTGCCGTCCGGCGGCGTATGCTTCCAGTCCCATTGAAAGTCGGGGCCGTGCGCCGTCACATGGTAAGTATCGTCCGTGGTGTATTTCAGTTCATCCGCCAGGTAGCTCTGAAAGGCGGCGACAAACGCCCCGGTGATCCCCGTGCTCGATGGATCGTAGGTGGGCACCTCGCCCGCCGCATCCATATCGATACCTTCAAAGCGAGCGTCATAACGGCCCAGCGTGCGTCGTTCGTCGCGCATCAGTTCCTTGCGAAAATCCGACGCTGGAACGCGCAGGTTCGATTCTTTCAGATACTGCACGCTCAACCCCGTCATCTCGTTTAGTTTCTGAGCGACCTGATCCTCTTCTGCAGCGCTCAGATTTTGCCCTTGCGCCAAAGCTTCGGCATAAGGCCCGCGAGCATAGATGCGGACTTGCGCCAGAAAAGATTTCAGGTCGGACGGTTTATTGGCCAATTTATCGTGATACCAGGCAATCGCAGCGTAGGACGGCAAGCCGTTGATGTACTCATCGTCGAGGCCGGGCGCGTGCCCATTGTGGTTCAGGTTCGACGACACCAGGACCACGCCGTTGAGTGCAATTCCGCTTTTCTCCAGCGAATAGGACAACGCCGCCGAGCGCGTCGCGCCATAGGACTCGCCGATCAGAAACTTCGGCGAATTCCATCGCTGGTTCACGGTAATGTATCGTGCGATGAAACGATTGAAGGCCAGCACATCCTGATCGACGCCCAGAAACTCCTTGAGCGTTCCCATGGCGACGGGCCTGGAAAACCCTGTTCCCATGGCGTCGATAAATACCAGGTCCGTTTTGTCGAGCAGACTGTATGGATTCGGCACCAGATGGTAAGGTGCGGGCGAAGTTGCCTGAGGGCTGTCCGTTTCAATGCGCACTGGTCCAAACGATCCCATGTGCAGCCACATACTGGATGACCCCGGACCGCCATTATACAGGAAGGTTACC
>JAJZDO010000560.1 GCA_021805955.1 Acidobacteriota bacterium | reverse complement strand
AGATGCGGTGAAGCGTGGGGTGCTTCTTGCCGGTGGCTATCCAGTTGAACTGCCCGCGCTGTCCGTGGGCGAAGTTATGGTGAAGCCATCCACCATGCTTTATCGAAATTTTTTGGCGATGGAAACGGAAGAGCTGTTGCGGTCCCATCCTATCGATGGAGCAGTCTTGCTTGGGGGTTGCGATAAATCGACGCCAGGCCTGCTCATGGGCGCGATCAGCATGGATCTTCCAGCAATTTTCGTTCCAGCCGGGCCGATGTCAAACGGACGTTGGCGTGGTGTCAAAACCGGGGCTGGTACGCATACCCGTAAATATTGGGATGAGCTGCGTGCAGGCGCAATAACCCCGCAGGACTGGGTAGATCTTGAATCGCGGATGACAAGATCGATAGGGACCTGCAACACGATGGGAACCGCATCAACGATGACCAGTATCGTCGATGCGATGGGGCTCACCCTGCCTGGCGCGTCCAGCATTCCCGCTGCCGATTCTGGCCATCGGCGTATGGCGTCGCAGTGTGGGGAGCGGATTGTCAGCATGGTGGCTGAAGATCTGCGTCCATCGGCATTGCTTACACGTGCCTCATTTCTAAATGGAGCCGCGGCCTATATGGCACTTGGCGGTTCGACGAATGCAGCCATACACCTCGTAGCTCTTGCTGGTCGGGCGGGAATAAAGCTGACCCTCGAAGACCTTGCAGAGGCGGCGAACCGAATTCCGGTGTGTGCCAATCTTTTTCCCTCCGGAAATGCGTTGATGGAGGATTTTTTCTTTGCCGGCGGTCTTCTGGCGCTGCTTGCAAAGCTAGGCGATCACCTGGATCTCAGCTGTCGGACGGTCAATGGTCGAAGCTTGGGTGAAAACATCGCGCAGGCTGCGTGCTATGACAGCGACGTGATCCGTGAGCTGGACAATCCTGTTGTTCCATTGTCACGTGGACGCACGCTGGCGCTGCTCCGTGGAAATCTTTGTCCGGATGGCGCGGTCATGAAGACGAGTGCGGCCGATCCGCGCTTCTTCAATCATACCGGTCCTGCGCTGGTGTTTGAGAATAACGCACAGATGCTTTCGGCGATTGACGACCCTAACCTGGATGTCACTGCCGACCACGTACTCATCCTCAGAAATGCCGGTCCTGTAGGGGCTCCAGGCATGCCTGAATGGGGTAATCTTCCTATACCAAAGAAACTTCTTGCTGCGGGAGTGCGGGACATGCTGCGCATTTCTGACGCACGCATGTCTGGTACTCACTATGGTGCTTGTGTTGTCCACGTAGCACCTGAGTCTGCCATCGGCGGGCCGCTTTCTCTGGTACGCACGGGCGATCCTATCCGCATCGACGTACACGCTGGAACGCTCGACATGTTGGTGAGTGACGAAGAACTTGCTCGCCGGCGGGCTAACTGGCAGCGGCCGGCTTCCGCCTATGAACGGTCTTATGCAGCCCTCTACCAGGCTCATGTGGGGCAGGCGCCGGAGGGATGCGACTTTGACTTTCTCAGTGGCACCAGCCGCGTCCCAGAACCGTCCATCTATTGAGGGTAAGCTGATGATCTACAATCGCTTCAAGTCCCGTCTGACAGATGGCAGTGCGCCTCAGCTTGGCACCTGGCTCATGTCTGCTGCGCCTTCTACCGCGGAAGCGATGGGCTTCTGCGGCTTTGATTTTCTCGTCGTCGACATGGAGCATGTAGCGATCGAAGTAGCCGATATGGCATCCCTTCTTCGCGCAGTTTCCGGTACGCCAGCGGATGCCGTGGTACGTATTGCCTGGAACGATCAGGTTCTTATCAAGCGCGTCCTTGATGGAGGTGCCAAAAGCATAATGGTTCCTTTCGTACAAAACGCGGATGAAGCCCGTGCTGCCGTGTCGTTTACACGCTATCCTCCAGAGGGGGTTCGGGGCGTCGCTGCCATTCATCGTGGCTCAAGGTATGGCAGAATGGAGGGCTATTTCGCCCGTGCCAACCAGGACGTCGCCGTGATTGTTCAAATCGAGACGGCAGCCGCGGTAGAACGAATTGCGGAGATCGCTGCAGTACCTGGGGTCGACGCGCTTTTTCTGGGGCCTGGCGATCTTGCTGCCAGTCTCGGTCATATCGGCAATATTGCTCAGCCCGATGTGCAGGAACTGATAGCACTGGCCGCTCGCAGTGCTGAGAAAGCTGGAAAGCCCATAGGCATTGTGGGACCTAATCCAGAAATGGTGCGCAGGTTTCTCGGCTACGGTTACAAGTTTGCTGCAGTTTCGTCTGACATGGCCATGATGACCGGGCGTGCGACGGAGTGGCTGCTTGCGTTGCGTGGTGTGCAGGAGGCTGGATCCGTGCCGCCGGGGCCTGAGGCGGCATATTGAGCCCCGTCGTTACGCTTTCGCGAGGGCCTATGGAGGCTCGTATAGCTCCCGAGATTGGCGGCGCCTTGCTGTCGCTACGATATGGCGGGCGGTCGTTGATGCGCGAGACGCCGAACGACGTGATTGCTGCAGAAAATGTGCGACTTACGGCGGGCTTTCCGCTTGTGCCCTATGTTAACCGGATTGCAGATGGTTGCTTTGAGTTTTCGGG
>JAJZDO010000399.1 GCA_021805955.1 Acidobacteriota bacterium | reverse complement strand
GGGAGTGGATCTGAGAACGTTGCAACAGCTCCTGGGACACAAGACCCTGCAGATGGTGGTGAGATATACTCACCTTTCTCAATCGCATGAACTGGCGGCCGTAGAACGGCTATGCGAGACTAGAGAAGCAACCGGCACCAGAACCGGCACCAGCCCTGAAGTGCCCTCTGACAGTGAAGAGACGAGACCCAATTAAGTCTTTCTCTTCCAATCGGTTATCTTACGTTTCGGGCCTGTAGCTCAACGGTTAGAGCAGAGGACTCATAATCCTTTGGTTGGGGGTTCAAATCCCTCCGGGCCCACCAAAACCGATTCGGACTCCTCGAGTGTTTGCGTGCACTCGAACGCTGACGACAGGAAGCCGTGCGATCCGTTGGTCTTCCTACTCCATCGAATGGCCTACGACGGCGGTTGCAAGGGAAGCTGCAGCCACGCAAGTCCGATGTCCCTTCCCATGTTGTTGCTCAGAGTCGTTGTAGACGCGTCATACAGCAGGGCGAGCCGATTCTGAACTTTCACCACAGATGGCATTCCGATGCATCGCGCGCTCCAGGGGCAATTCGTACGATCCAAAACAACCGCTCGCTTCTCGGCATCCCAGGTTTCCAGATTCTTACTCCAATAGACCCAGATGCTGTCGGTGTACTCTCCGCCATCGTCGATGCCAATATGGTTTGTGAAAAGAAACCAGGTGCTATTGGATGGTTCAAAATAAAGCGCCGAGTTTTCAACCTGCTGATCCGGCGGCAAGATCGGCTCGGGGTCGAGCTGCCACGCTCCATCTAAATCCTTTGTCCGAGCGATCGAAAGAGTCCTCTTCAGTCGCTTGCCGTGATAGGCCGCGGCGCTGAAAAACATAAGATATTCCTGCCCCTGTTGGACGATCTGGCCGGGGCTGGCCGTATCCGCATAGTAGGTTCCCGGCTTGGTTCGGAACGGAACTACATTCTTCTGCTTTATCCACGGCCCGTCCGGGTGTCTGCTCCTGGCGGCGAGAGTGAAATAGGGAACCGCTGGGATCCTATTGGGCGGTGGAGTTGTGGTTCGTGATCCGACATAAAACATGTGCCACCACGGGCTGTCGAATACCGTCCATGGTGAAGTAGCGGTACCTGCATCGTCTTCACCCGGCGCGCCCAGGCTGAGCACCGGGCCCTTCAGGTTCCAATGGTGCAAATCGGTACTTGTTGCCAGACAAGCCCGCCAACCGGTGGAACCAGCCCCATCGTAATACAGGTAGTAGGTGCCACTCGCCTGGAAGCAGATTGCTTCACGCGCTCCAAGATAATCGCATCGATTCGGCCCATTTCCGTGCCGAATGATCGGGGCCGCATCGAATGCATTGAGACGAAGCGTAGCTACGGGCCGGCCGTCTGGATACGATTTGCGTATGGATCTGCTGCTCCACATGGATTCTGCGTCTGTCCCGGCAACGCACATGCTGGGCGAGGAAAGAGCGCAGGCAGCTAAAGCCTGAACGAAGATTCTCCTGGACGTCACAATGTTGGGCCTTTCTTACAATCGATCAGTTGCGAGCATACGATGTCCCAGACATTTTCCCAACGACTCCACCCACCGTCCGCGAAGGAGAACTTTTCTTACGGGGATCTTGTGGGCACGCAACGTGTTCAAGCCCGGCTACGAGCCTTGCCGGTCACGCGCGGAACCAGTTCGGCGGAATGCGCAAGGATGAAGCGGCGAAAGGCTCCTGCATTGCCAGTCGGCTCCGGGCCTGTAGGATACGCCAGAGAGAACATACGCGACAATCGAAGCTCCTTCACGTGCGCAAGCCGAAGCGTGCCGAGAGCAAGTTGGTTACGCACGGCCCAGCGGGATACGAAGGTGACGCCCAGGCCCGCTTCCACGGCACTGAGCAAACCCTCGGTTGAATCGAGTTCCATCGTCGTCTTCATGTCCTTCTTTTTGAGGCCGGCCTTGGCGAACGCGCCTTCGACGACGCGGCGCGATCCCGAGCCGAATTCACGCATTAACAAAGGCGCTCCCTTGAGCGCGCTCACTTCTATCTCGAGATCGGCCCATTCATGGCTGGCTGGAACGACCAGAACCATCTGATCCTCCATGAAAGGTTCAATGTGAACATCCTTGCGCAACCCCGGGCCTTCAATCATCGCCAGTTGAATGCTGCGGGTGGCGAGAGCGGCAAGTACTTCATCCGTATTGCCGCTCATCGCCGTCAGTTCCACGCGAGGATTCTCGCGAAGGAATGCGGCAACAAGATTCGGCAGGAGATATTGTCCGATGGTTTGCGATGCCCCCAGCGCAAGCTTTCCCGCCTGCTGGCCACCCGTGCTGGCCACCACCTCGTAGGCTTCGTCGGAGATTGCTTTCAATTTCTTTGCATACGTCTGCAGAGATTTTCCCGCGGGAGTCAGGGTTATGCGGCCGCCGGTCCGGTCGAACAGGGGAATCCCATACTCATCCTCAAGGGTCTTGATTTGCTGCGTGATGGCAGGTTGCGTCAGGAAAAGTTCTTCCGCGGCGCGACTGAAGTTGAGGTGTTGTGCGACGATTCGGAAAATCTTGAGCCGGAAATTCTCCATCCCTATTTCGTCTCAGTTTGGTGTTGTCAGGTTCGCCAAAGGTTGTGGGTGCCCTTGCCTCGGCAACAGGCCTGCTTCACGATTGTCGCAGAACGGCGCGAATCAGGCCCATCGCGCCAGAGGTTCGCGGCGACCGCGGGTATAAGGAAGAGGAATCCGCGATAAGTACTTCCTCTTGGACTCGCACGGTCATCCCTAAGAGACTAGAAGCTGGAGGAATTTTGAATCCGAAGACAATCTTTTTTCTGGGGCTGATTCTGAGCGCCACAGGAGTGGTGTCTCCAGCGTTCGCATTGCTGGCAGGGATTGCTTACGGTTTCAGTTTCCCTCATCCCTATCAGCTGGATAGCAGAAATTTGTCGCACTTTTTATTGCAGGCGGCGGTCGTCGCACTTGGTTTCGGGATGAACCTGCGCCAGGTGATTCATGCCGGCCGGGCGGGATTTTTCTACACGGCGATCAGCATTTCCGTCGCAATGCTTCTTGGCTGGGGTCTGGGACGCCTGCTGGGCGTAACCAAGAAGGCATCGTTTCTAATCACGGCTGGGACCGCAATTTGCGGCGGAAGCGCCATTGCCGCGATCTCCTCGATTACCAGGCCCGATGAAGAAGAAATGGCGATGGCGATGGGGACGGTTTTCGTACTCAACTCCGTGGCGCTTTTGCTGTTCCCGGCTGTTGGCTTTGCTTTGCACATGAGCCAAACGCAGTTCGGACTCTGGGCTGCGCTGGCCATTCACGATACCAGTTCGGTCGTCGGCGCCGCGGCGAAATACGGCGCTCAGGCATTGCAAATCGGGACAACAGTGAAGCTGGCGAGGGCCCTGTGGATCATACCCGTCTCGATGATTACGGCGTATGTTGCCAAAAGCAAAACACGTGTCCAGTGGCCTTGGTTTATTCTGCTGTTCTGCCTGGCCGCCGTGGCCAAGACCTATCTTCCGGTTGGTGCAAGGCTCTATCCAGTGTTGAGTCATCTCGGCCAGCTTGGACTTACGGTCGTTCTGTTTCTGATTGGGACTGGGTTGTCGAAAAACACGCTGCACAGGGTCGGCATTCGTCCATTTCTGCAGGGCGTTTGCTTGTGGGCGATCATTGCCGTCTCCTCCCTGCTTGCGATCCGCGCGGGATGGATTACGCTCTAACGCATCCTCACTGTTATTGGGATGCGTGGATCGTTCTATCCCACCTTAGCTTCGCCGGGACACCAACTACGGATTCTCGACATCGACCCACCGCCGCGAGCGATGGCTCTTCAACTCAGCATCCATCAGAACCAATTGCCGCAAGCCATCGGACATCTGCGGATACTCCACTGGAGAACCTTGGTCTCGAATCGATGCATAGAACCGGCGGAAGATCTGTTTGAAGACATCGTCGTAACCCTCGCTATGGCCGCAGGGCAGATCCGCATAGGACTTCGCCTGCTCTTTCAGCAGTGTTGGGTCTTTGATGTATAAGTGATTCGCGCTGTCGGGATGACCGACCCATAATTCGTCTGGGCGCTCCTGGTCCCAACTGACCGATGCTTTTGTTCCGTAAATTTCCATCTTGAGCTGATTTTTCCGTCCGGCGGCCATCTGGCTTGCCATCATGGCTCCACAGGCGCCGCCGTCCATGTGGAAGAGAACGCTTCCAAAATCTTCTGTGTCGACAACAACTTTCTCGCCGCTGGCAGTAACCGCCTTGGCGGTGAATGTCTCTACCTTTGTTGTGGGCCGCGTGCGCGTCGGGTAAAAGATTTGCAGGTCCGCGCATAAAGAACTGACTCGGAGACCCGTCACATGTTCCGCCATATCGAACCAGTGCGTGCCGACATCTCCCATGGTGCGCGATTGTCCGGCCGCCTTGGAATCGATACGCCAGTTCCACGCAGTCTCGTCTAAAAGCCAATCTTGCAGGTAATTGCCCTGAACGATGAGAATTCGGCCTAGATCGCCGTCTTCGCGCATGCGTCGCATTTGCTGCACCATGGGGTAAAAGCGCAGATTCTGGCATACGCAGTTGCGAAGATTCCGCTCCGCCGCGAGGCGGACAATCTCCGCGGCCGTTTCGACGGAAGTGGAAAGAGGCTTTTCGCAGAGGACATGTTTGCCGGCCAGCAATGCATCTTTTGCCATTGGATAATGCAGCGCGTTCGGCGTGCAGATGTGGACCGCGTCAATACTCGCGTCGCTCAACACGTTGCGATAGTCCGCCTCGGATCTTTCGACGCCGAAACCCGCTCCCAAGCTCTGTGCCGAGGCCAGCTCCCGGCCTACGATCGCCACTACCTCAACACCTTCCACGCGACGGAGCGCTTCCAGATGCACGCGCCCCATGAATCCAGTTCCGAGAATTGCCGTTCTAATCCGCTTCAATTTCACTCCTATTATTAGGCCGAAGGCCGGTTAGTCATTGCAGGTTGATTACGCCCACCAGGGCGCACTGGGTGGCTGTTCGATCACAAGTCCGCGCAGAAATTGCGCCGCTTTAGTCAGCCCCTCTTCAGAGGACATGAGGCTGTCTTCGTGTTCGATGGAGAGTACGCCGTCATAGCCAAACATCCGCAGCGTGGAAATGAACTCCCTCCACCACTCCTCGCCATGGCCATAGCCGCAGGTGCGGAAGATCCAGGCTCGATTGCGCTCGTCGGTGTAAGGTTTGGTATCCAGAACGCCGGTACGAGTCAGATTCGCGGGATACATTTGCGTATCTTTGGCGTGGACGTGAAAGATCGAGTCTCCGAGCACGCGGATCGCGGCAATCGGGTCGATACCCTGCCAGAACATATGGCTGGGATCGTAGTTGCATCCGATGGAGGGTCCGGCGATCGCGCGCAGCCGCGCCATGGTTTCCGGGCTGTACACGACGAAGCCTGGATGCATCTCAATCGCGATTTTGACATTGTGCTGCGCCGCGAACGCCCCATGCTCGATCCAGTACGGTGTCACTACCTCGTTCCACTGCCAATTCAGAACATCGAGATATTCCGGCGGCCATGGGCAGGTGACCCAGTTGGGCGCGGTGGAGTGGGCTGAATCGCCCGGACAGCCGGAGAAGTCGATCACGACCGGGATGCCCAATTTTTCCGCCAGCAGGATCGTTTTTCGGCTGACCTCGCGAGCCTGCCGCGCGCGTGTCGCGTCGGGATGCAGTGCATTTCCATGACAACTGAGCGCACTGATGGTAATGCCGTGATCCGCAAGCAGGCGCTGAAACTTGTCCAGTTCCGCGCTATTTTCCAGCATCGTCAGCTTGCAATGCGGGTCGCCGGGAAAATTTCCCGTGCCTAACTCCACGGCGGCAATATGAAGCGCTTGTAGTTTCTCCAGCACATTTTCCAGAGGTAGCTGCGCCAACAGCGGCGTGAATAGTCCTATTTGCATGGAAATTCTCTTTCGTTTGTTTATTCAAAAACGACACAGACTGGAGAGTCAAGCGGGTACTGCTTGCCCGTTGACGACAACCGACCAGTTTGCGGATCACACTTCAGGATGACGATATTTGCCGAGTCCTGATTGGCGACGACCAACCACCGGCCATCGGGCGTGACTGCAAAATGGCGCGGGGTATTTCCCTCGCAGGAAACTCGCTGCAGCAGGGCAAGATGTCCATCTGCCGGATCGATGGAAAAGGCGGTGATACTGTCGTCTCCCCGGTTCGAGGCGTAGAGAAAACGCCGGTTGGGATGAATCGCGACGGTGGCAGCGGCCGTGGGCTTCTTGAATTTTTTAGGCAGCGTTGAGATGACCTGGAATCGAGTCAGCGTACCCTTTGCACTGTCCCAGTTCAAGCACTCCAGCGTGCTGGCCATTTCGTTGATCGAATACGCCCACTTTCCGTTCGGATGAAACGTAAGGTTCCGCGGGCCAGAGCCGGGAATTGCGCTGTAAAACGGCGGATCGTGGGGCGCCAATTGCGCGGTCGCCGGGTCGAAGCGATAGACCCTGATACGATCCGTTCCCAGATCGTTCACCAGCAAATACTTGTTATCAGGAGAGATGGTCGTGCAATGTGCGTGCGGTGTCTGTTGCCGCGCCGGGTTCACACTGTGACCGTGGAAGAAAATATCGGAAACAGCCGCGCTCAGACTTCCTCCGGCAAGGATTCTGAAACTGGCAAGGCTGCCGCTGTCATAGTTGGCCACGAAGAGCGAGTGGCCGGTATGATCTGTCGTCAAGTTGCAGGGACCGGAACCTCCGGAAGCGACGACGTTCCCTGGCGAGAGCTTGCCAGACGACGGGTCGAGTGTGAACGCGGAAACGGTGCCCGAAGTCCCGCCTGGCTGTTCATTCGCCGCGTACAAATGGGTGTGGTGGGGAGATAGGGCGAGGAAGCTCGGATTCGGGGTTGGTGCGGCAAGAACGCTCGCAACCATCTCGCCCGTTTCCGGAATCCAGCGATAGCCATAGATGCCATGGCTGCTTTTCTTTGTGTAAGTCCCGATAAAAATCCGATGGACTTGCGTGTCCGATGACCATGCGAAGCGGCTTGCAAAAGGGACAATCGCGAGACCGAGCATGCAATCGCGCCGGGTGACTTTTTTCATGTGATTCAGTGTAACCCTGGTGGGCCGAGGTCGGCTTCCCTCACGCATAACTGGAAGCGGCGCTCGCATATTTACTTCCACGTTCCCTTGACATACGTTCGACGTAGCCGCTGTCGCGGAGGGCCTGCAATGGATCTTCCGGCAAGCCGCGCTCTCGTCTCCATGTCCGCAGGGCCGGTCGTACATCCGTCCAGAAGGCGGACCGCAAGCATTCCTCGGCCTCGACAAGGCGGCATTCGCGCTGTAGTTGTGCAAGCTGGGCATGATCGACCAGACAGGCTTTTGCGTAGAGTTCCTGCGCAGTCAGCACGGTCTGCAACATGGCTTCCAGTTTGTTCTTCAGGTTATGGCTTTGGTCGACGACGTAGGCGGGGGCGGCAGCTTGCGGATGCTCCCAATGGTAGGACAGAATTTCATGGAACAATCGGAAGGCCTGGTAAGGATCGATGGAACCCAGGGTGAGATCGTCATCGGCATAGCGGCGGTCGTTGAAGTGGAACCCGCCCAGCATGTTTTCACGTTGCAGCCACGCCAGGATCTGTTCAATGTTTTGCGCCTGATAGTGATGGCCGGTATCGACCAGAACGAAAGCCTGCGGACCTGCCGCGCGGGCGAACAATAACGCCATGCCCCAGTCGGCAATGTCGGTGTGGTAAAACGCCGGTTCGAACGGTTTGTATTCGACCAGCATGCGCTGGCCGGGGGCGAGCGCGGCGTGGGTGCGGGACAGTCCCTCTTGAAACCAGTCGATCCGGTGGCGAATGTTTTGCGTGCCAGGATAATTGGAACCGTCGGCAAACCAGAACGACACATCGACGTTGCCGAGTTCCCTTGCGATGGCGACGGATTCCAGGACATGATCGAGCGCCTGCTGCCGGATTCCCGGGTCGGGATTGCCGAAGGAGCCGTATTTGTAGTGCTGGCTCTCAAAAAGATTTGGATTGATGGCTCCGGCGCGGATGCCATAATGCCGGCTGAGGTCGCGCACCTCGGCTACATCGTGCATGCCATTGGGAAAATCCCACAAAACATGCATTGCCATGCTGGGACTGGCGCCGCTGAGTTGATGGACTTGGGCCGCATCGGCGAATTTCTCTTCCAAGGTATGCGCGGCGGAGGGTTGGACGAACTTCCCGAAGCGCGTGCCGGTATTGGCGAAGCCCCACGACGGAACTTCAATCGCAAAGCGATCCAGCTGTTTCGAGAGGTGGTCGGGTGAATTGAGTTGACCGGATTTCGTCGTCATGATGATTACCTCGTAAGGCGCGATGGCGCCGGTTGTGCGGGGGATGCAGGGATCTGTTCCGTCGGCGGTGCCTGCACTGCTGGATCGCAGAGGATTCCGACCCATTTTGCGACCGCATCGCCGTTGATGCCGCTCTGATCCTCATCCCAACGATACGCGCCGGTTCGGCTACGATGTGTTCTCTCCAGCGCGGCGAGCTGAATGGAAAAATTACCGATGGTGGAACTCTCTTGTGCTCCACAGAGCAGTTCCAATCCGGTTGCCTGCTGGGTGAGATGGTTGAGCAGGGAATTTTTGCTGCCGCCGCCGACGACATACAGGCGTTGAAAGCGTTTGCCGGTGAGCGTTTCGATTTGACGCAGCACCGCCGCGTAGCGCGCCGCGAGACTGTGAAGAATCAGATTGGTCATGGCAGGCGGCGATGCAAGAAACGGCGTCGAAGATACGCCGCGATCTTCTAGCTGCCTCGCAATGCGCTGCGGCATCTCTCCTGGTGCGATGAATTGCGGGTCATCGACATCGAGCAGCGCCTGCGGTCGAGGAAGAGCGGCTGCTTCTTCGATGAGATATTCCGCTGTGCGATTGTCACCAGCGAGTTGCCAGGCCTCGATGCATTGGTTCAGAAGCCACAAACCACTAACGTTACGAAGAAAGCAAATCTTTCCGCCGACCCCTCCCAGATTCGTAAAATTGAGGCGCGCGGATTCGGGGTCTGCACAGGGCTGATCCAGCAAGGTTCCGACCAGCGACCATGTGCCGGAGCTGATGTACGCCCAGTTGTCGCCACTTGCGTGAATGCCGGCAATTGCAGAGGCCGTATCGTGGCAGGCAGGCGCGATGAGCAGGGTGTCGCGCAGCGCATCCAGTTCAGCCAACGGACCTTGCAGGCGGCCGACAATCGTGCCGGGCGCAACGATCTGAGGCGCGGCGGAAAGATCCAGGTCGGCGGCTGCGAAAATTTCTTTCGACCACCGCTCCAATCTTCTCGGCTCC
>JAJZDO010000286.1 GCA_021805955.1 Acidobacteriota bacterium | reverse complement strand
CGGGCGCTGCTGTGCAGCTCGCGCCGGCGCAGCAGCCCACTGAGTTGGGTCCCGTAAAGACCGGCCGATTGAGGAAGTATAGGCACACGCAGGAAATCGCGGGCAAAGTACATGGGTCCCGTACCGAACCGCGCCGATTCCTTTACGGATTCGGGAAGATCGAGACCTACACCGCGATACTGTTGGATGTAGTCGGAAACGATGGCCATGTAAGTTGCCACTCCCTCCCAGATGCCGGACGCCTCCGCCGAAGACCGCAGGTCTTCATAGTCGATTACACCCGCCTCCGCCAGAGCGGCCGAATCCACGATGTCGCACAAACGGAAGTAAAAATGGCGATACATGCGCTGCAGAGTGGAGATCATCAGCCGGTCGGAGACTGAGGGTACGCGGAAGGTACGGCCTGCAATATTCACCACGCGGGCGCGTCCGGGAAGGCGCGAGGCAAGCGCGATCTGTTCTCCAGTCTGGCCCAGCCGCCCCATATGGATCTCGACCGCCTCCGGCAGCCCTGGAATCATGAAGTTCCATTTGCGCGCCAGGCGGTCTCCCCAGCTTCGGCCAGCCACCTGCGCCTGAAAGCGCCGCGCCATGAGTTCGGTTACCTTCTCCGAATCCGTATTGGTGTACAAATCCAGATCGCTGCCAAGGTCGGGCCAATGGTCCAGCGATTTGATCACAGTCAGGTCGTGGCCCTCCTCTTCAAATGCGGTGCAAATGGCGTGCAAAACCGGAATTGCATTGTCGATACGGAGACGCTCGGCTGCCACCGCCGTTGCCGCCCATTCCGCGCGAATGTCGTCCCGCACATCACGCAGGATCTGCAGCGCGGCCTCCAACCCCCGCACTACTACGTGGTTCGAGCTGGCCAGTAGCACCAGGTCGTCGAACTCAGCCCGATTGACGCTGGTAATTCCAGAATTCAGCCCCGCCTCCGTCGGCATCGACAGATTGCCGGCCTGCGGCGGAAAGAGCAGTCGAGAGAGAATGATGAGAGACTTCGGCGAATTGGATGTAACGATCGATGTAGGCATAGAGGTATACAGTTCCTTCAGTCTTTCAATTCGGTGTCTGCGACGAGGAGTTGGGAAGGACTGGCGTCGAAGGCGGGTTGGGCGATGCGATGGGCTGCACCGGAGGGTTGGGCTGCGATGGCTTCTTGCTATCCACGGGCGTATTGTCGCGACGCAGCAATTCCACGGGGCCTGTTTGTTGGCGTTCCACCTGACTGTATCGGTCGATTTCGCCATTGACCTTCAGGCCGTTTTCTCCGGCGACGGCAAGGAGGTACTGGCCTTCTGCCGCGCGCTGGGTCGCCAGCCCGATGCGGGCCTTCGCATCGTCGGCTTTCCTGGCCTTGGAGTAATAGAACTGCGCTGTCTCGAGATCGCCATTCTTCTCCGCCAAGTAGCCCAAATTGTTGAGCGAAAAGGCGCTATGCGGGTCGAGCGCATAAGCCTGCATAAAATCCTGCTTCGCGGCGACCCATTCGTTTTGATTTATGGCCGATACTCCGCGCAAAGTAAACATGGCCGCACGCGCCTCTGTGGGATCCACATTCTGCAGTCGCTTCCTCAACTCCCGGGCGCTATTGCCAGCGATCTCGCTGACCGGTTTCCCCCTGGAGGAACGCTTCAACGTGACCACGATAGGCTCCGTAGAGTGCGCTTCCGCAGCCGCATCGTAATATTTCAATGCGTCCGGGAAATTTCCGGTGGCCTCCTCGGCTACCCCCAGGTTATTCAAGGTAAAAGGGTTATCCGGAGCTAGCTTTATGGCTTTATGCAAAAGGGCGTCGGCCTCGAAGTTCCGGTCCTGCGACAAAAGCCCAATCGCCTCCACGTTCATGCGGTTCACCTGCATCGGCACGTCTTGTAGCCCCTCGAATGCGTAGGTCATAGGCTTGCCCTGCAACTGCTTGGCATTGCTGAGATCGATCACCGCATTCGAGCCTTGCTGCGAAGCCAGGGCATAAAACTTTTGCGCGCGATCCAGTTTGCCCTGCAGTTCCGAGATGTATCCTAAGTTGTTCAAGGTAAAGGGATCGGCGGCATCATAAAGGTACGCCTTATAGAACACCGCTTCGGCCTTTTCATATTGGTGCTTCCGTATCGCTTCCACGCCTTCGCGGTTGAGGCGCTGTACCGGCGTGAGTTGGCTGTGGCTGGGAAGCGTGAGCCGGACATCTCGTGCCCAGGCAGTTGAAAACCCCAAACCAGTCATGCCGGCAATCACTACAATTAGCTTCAAACGTGTTCCAAACATTTTTGACCTCTACCCTGCCGTACACCGAAAATGCATCGAACGATTGGAGCACACAGGTTGCTATAGGATGCGTAACATGGGAATGTGTTGCCGCGAATCCCGATTTGTATTGCCGGAAATCTTCCGATTTCGTCGGTTTCCCTTGATAACATCGGCAGTAAGTATCGAAAGTAAGTACCCAAAGTAAGTATCGAAAAATCAATTAGCGGTAAAGGTTTACTCTCATGGGTCGTATTCTCTCCGTCCTCGTGTTGAACGCCATGGCCATTGCTCAACTGGCAGTTGCGGGAACAACGTCTCAGCA